>JAVBMO010000020.1:0-3182 GCA_031552355.1 Bacteroidales bacterium
GCTTTCTGTAAGCGTTGAAGAATGACAATTCAAACAATCTTTTAACTGAATATTTCCTTTTTGTTTTTTGATAAATGAAAGAGTTAGTCCTTGCATTAAGGTTTCTAATTCCTTTATTATTTGGCTTTGGGTAGAAATGCGGTCGTCAATAAGTTGCAATAAGGTTGCAATTTTAGTTTGTTCAGAAGGGGCAGGGAGAAAAATCGGTATGCTTTCTATTTCCGATTTACTAATTTCGGCAAATGTTGACCCTTTAGCTCTTCTAATAAGTTCATTTTTATTTTGTTTAATCCAATTAGCAATAAAGATGTTATTTATACCTTTTTTCACTATCAATGATTGAAACCCTTGATTAGTGCAACATTCTTCTGTTGCAATGGCAACTTCTCCAATTGTTGCTCTTGTTGTTATAAGAATACTTCCTATTGGTAATAATCTTGCAGAAGATTTGTTAAATCCTAATTTAGTTATTGTTCTTTCGCTTTTTGATATATAATTTGATTTTATTTCAGAGGGAGTGAACCACTGTATTTCTCCATTCCAATATCCTTCAATAGTCGTATTTGGAGTTCCTCCTCCAATGATTTCAGCAATTTCTCCCAACTTTTGATCTTCCCATTCGTTTTCAAACTCCCGAAATCTCAAATTTGGAACCTAAATCACAAATTATATTCAAATCGGATTTGAAATCTTTTATTATCTTCCTTGACGATAATAAATCACAAATTCAAATTTTATGCAAACTCAAAAAACAATTTCGGAAATTATCGATTTATGGAAAGTCGATAAAAAACAGTATGTAAAAAAATCAAGTTATTCAGCATATATTTTGCTGATTGAAAATCATTTGCTGCCTGCGTTTGGCAATAGGCACAACATCGAAGAAGTTGATGTACAGTCTTTTGTGTTTCAAAAACTGGCAAAAGGATTAAGTCAAAAAACAATCAAAGATATTCTGATTGTGCTAAAAATGGTGTTGAAGTTCGGAGCAAAAAATAAACTTTTCAATTACACCCCGTTTGAAGTTCAATACCCAACCGAAAGAGAAAAACAGAGTATTGAAGTGTTAAGCAAAGCCAATCAAAAACGGATTATGAATTATGTGCAGGAAAATTTCACTTTTAGAAATTTGGGCGTTTATATCTGCCTATCAACCGGCATACGCATTGGCGAAATTTGTGCCCTGACTTGGAATGACATTGATACCGAAAACGGAATTATCTCCGTTCGAAAAACAATACAACGCATTTACATTATCGAAAACGGAACTCGCCACACTGAACTTCTGCTCGACACACCCAAAACTAAAAATTCCATTCGCGATATTCCAATGAGCAAAGATTTGTTGAAAATCCTCAAACCATTGAAAAAAATATTGAACGATAATTTTTTCGTATTGACAAATGACAACAAGCCAACCGAGCCGCGAACTTATCGCAACTATTACAAAAGAATGTTAGAAGCCTTAGAAATTCCTGAATTAAAGTTTCATGGTTTGCGACACAGTTTTGCCACACGCTGTATCGAAAGCAATTGTGACTATAAAACCGTTAGTGTAATACTCGGGCATTCAAATATCACCACAACACTGAATTTGTATGTTCACCCGAATTTGGAACAAAAGAAAAAATGTATTGAACAGATGGCGAGAATGTTGAGATAGAGAGGTAAAGGAACCAATTTCTCGCAATCCCGTATGAATTAATTTCTTAGAAGCTTCCTCAAAACCTGCGGTAACGATTTTGTAACGATTGAAAATGACCGTTGGCTGTCTGCTTTTGTCGCATCGTTGTCCTCGCGTGGCTATGGTACAAAGGTACGAAAATAAATGAACCTAAAACAAATCCTTTGGATATAAAACACTTAGCTCTCTGAAATTAGTGCAAGGTGCAAGTATCTATATAGATAAGCTTGCACCTTGCACTAAAATGGCTGATAACTAATTTCTAGTCTAAAAAACACATATTACTGTAAATGAGCTAAATAGTTTTGTTTTTGGGATTTTAATACCGCTAAATAAAATAAAAGCGGTATATTTGTCCCAAACTTTAGAGTATGAAACATAAGCTTCAAATGCTATTTCAAAAAAATAAGGGCTATTTGACAACAAATGAATTGCCGGATAAGGCCATCTACAAGCATCTGTTGAGAATGGTTGATAAAGGCATTGTTCAGCGCGTCAAACAAGGGGTGTATTATTATGAAAGCCCTGAATTTGACAGTATGATGATTGATGTGGAAAAGATAGTTCCTGATGGAGTGATTTGCCTGTATTCGGCTTGGTCATACTATGAATTGAGTACACAAATCCCACAGTCTTTCAATATTGCAATAGAGAAGAATCGGAAAATATTGCTGCCCGAATACCCCCCTATTACGCTATACTACTGGCAGCGCGAATATCAGGAGTTGGGTGTTACTACGGAAACGATAGGCGGATACGAGGTAAAAATATATGATTTGGAAAAGTCGGTTTGTGATGCTGTTAAATACAGAACAAAGATAGGGACGGATGTTACTTCTGAAATACTGAAAAACTATTTGAAGCGGAAAGACCGTAATCTTTCTAAACTAATGGAGTATGCAAAGAAAATGAGAGTTGAGAAAACGCTTAAAACATATTTGGAAATCGGACTATGACAAAAGATATTGCAAAATCAATTAAAGCAAAATTGCTTAACTTGGCCAAGAAAGAACAACTGGACTATCAATTACTTGTCATCCGGTATCTTTACGAACGGTTGCTTTACCGTTTGTCCATTAGTGATTACCGTGAAAAATTCTATCTTAAAGGTGGTGCTTTGTTGTATGCTTTTGAAAAGGAATTTCCCCGGCCAACATTGGATATTGACTTCTTAGGTGTGAAAATCAAAAACGATATGTCACACATCAAAGATGTTTTTACAGAAATTTGCAGCCTGTCCTGTGAAGAAGATGGAATCAAATTCGATACAAGTGCTATTACGACAGAAGATATTACCGAAAATAAAGCTTATGCAGGAGTTCGGGTGTCGATTGTCGCTCATTTGGATTCTATCAAGCAGGTAATGAAAATGGATATAGGATTTGGCGATGTGGTGATACCAAAACCATTGGTTATAACCTATCCGGCATTGATGGAAGAGCTGCCCGCTGCAAATATTGTTGCCTATTCATTAGAATCAGTTGTTGCAGAAAAATTT
>JAVBMO010000134.1:0-3910 GCA_031552355.1 Bacteroidales bacterium
CGTACGATTTTCCCGAACTTGATTAAAACGAAGAAAAAACCAGTTTTTAACTGAACAAATCCGACAAATAAGCAATTTCGCGATCGGCGGGTTTGTTTAAGTATAAAATATTGTAAACAGCATTTACAATCGGCATGTTTACTCCATATTCTTTACTGATTTTTTTCATGCAGTTGGCAGCATAATATCCTTCGGCAATCATTTTCATTTCCAATTGTGCCGATTTTACGGAATATCCGGCACCAATCATATTCCCGAAAGTCCGGTTGCGGCTATGTTGCGAATAAGCTGTAACCAATAAATCGCCAAGGTAAGCCGAACGCAAAAGGCTGCGGCCGATAGGGTAGGCGGTTTTCAGGAAAAGTTCCATTTCCTGCATGGCGTTGGCAATAAGTACAGCGATAAAATTATCGCCCAAACCGAGGCCTTTGCAAATGCCGGCTGCCATAGCATAAATATTTTTCAATACAGCACCATATTCAATTCCGTGAATGTCGCACGAAAAAGAAGTTTTTACAAAACGGCATTCTATTTTTTCGGCAATTTCCTGTGCCAAATCATTGTTGCGCGAAGCAACGGTAAGGTAAGTCAAGCGTTCTTGGGCGACTTCTTCGGCATGCGAAGGCCCACTCACCACACAAATGTCGGAATAAGGCACTTGAAAAACGCTATTGAAATAATCGGCAACAATCTGGTTGGTTTCGGGGACAATCCCTTTGATGGCAGAACAGATTTTTTTCCCTTTTAAATCTTCAATGGTAATGCCTTCAAGCGATGCCTGTAAAAAAGCGGCAGGAACCACAAAGAGAAGGATTTCGGCATTGGCAATGACACTTTTTAAATCACTGCTGACTTCGATTTCATTTTTGCAAAATTCGACAGAGCTTAAATACAAGGCATTATGTCCGAAATTTTGCAAACTATTCACAATTTCGGGTTCGCGAACCCACCAATGAACAGGCGAAAAACTTTTGCTTGCTACTTTTGCCAAAGCGGTTGCCCAACTGCCACTCCCAATAATTGCTATCATATTTTATTCAAAAAAATTTTGTGCAAAGGTAACCAAAAAATAAGAACAAAGATTTTTTTGTTAAATCAGGATTTGCCCAATTTTGATTCTATGAAGGTTCGTTCGGCCATATAGGAAGACCTTACCAAGGGACCACTTTCAATATGGTTGAATCCGAGTTCTGTTCCTATTTGTTTATATTTCTCGAATTGTTCAGGAGTTATGTATTCGGCAACGGGAACATTGTCCATTGTAGGGCGCAGATATTGCCCGATGGTAAAAAGAGAGCACCCCACATTGCGGAGGTCTTTCATCAAATCCACCACTTCAGGTTCTGTTTCGCCCAAACCCACCATAATTCCCGATTTGGAAATAAAACCTTTTTTTGCGCAATATTCAATTACTTCCAAGCTTTTTTGATAACTGGCTCTGCTACGGATTTTTGGCGTAAGGCTTTTTACGGTTTCCATATTGTGCCCCAAAATATCGGGTTTGGCAGCAAGGACAATATCTAAAAGTTCGGGCCTGGCATCAAAATCGGGAATTAAAACTTCGATAATGGTTTTAGGATTTTTTTGCCGTATTTCGGTAATGACATTCGCCCATTGTTGAGCGCCGCCATCGGCTAAATCATCGCGGTCAACGGAAGTGATGACACAATGGTTTAACTTCATTAAGTGTACGCTTTCGGCTACTTTTTGAGCTTCGTTTTCGTCAACAGGAAGCGGTTTGCCGGTTTTTGTGGCGCAAAATTTACAGGAACGGGTACAGATTTCGCCTAATATCATAAAAGTTGCGGTACCCAAACTCCAACATTGGCCTATGTTCGGACATTTTCCGCTGCTGCAAATGGTATGCAATTTATTTTCATCAACTATTTTCTGAATTTTCCCATAATTTTCGCCGTGTGCCAGCTTTATTTTCAACCAATTGGGTTTGCGTTCTATTTTCATTTTATCGTTCCCGTTTCTATAATGGATAATATTGCTTTAATCATCTGATTAAAAGAGTTCTTTTTGTGTAAAAAGTTTAAAGTCTGAAAAACAAAATTCGTTAAAATGTCAGACTTTTACAAATTTTATAATGGGAAAGAATATTTTAGAATTGCCCTAAAAATAAATAAGCAAGTGGAAAACCACCTGCTTATTTACCCCAAACATAACTAAGATGAAAAAAATCACATTTGATACACAAATGCACTTTCACAACTACAGAATAAGACAAGAAAAAATTTAAAAAATGGCCTTTTTGAGCAAAAAAAGTCATTTTTATTTTCATTTTTATCTTATGTGGTTGTTGTATAGTGTTTTAAATTTTTGATTTTTTTGAAAAAATGATAGAATGAAATTTACAAAGGAGCAATAAAGCTGAAATAAACGCCAAAATCATTTTGTTTATTCATGGTAAATTCAAACCGGATAACACGTTGGTAGTAAGAAGCCAAATCGATGCCAAGCCCATAGCCGAACAATGCCGTATTTGAATAAGAATTGTTTTCTGTAAACTGTTTGTCGTAAGTAAAACCAGCATCAAAAAACAGGTTGGCATAAACTGCCAAAGGTATTTTATTGAACTTTTCGAAAGGAATAAATTTCAAATAAAATGTTTTTTCCGGCAAAACGGCATATTTCAAATTGGATTTTAACAAAGCGTAGGCTTGTGTTTTTACCAAATTATTTTCATAACCTCGTACGTAAAAACGGTCATAACCCAGCCCGTATTGGAGGTAGAAAGGATATTTAGGGTCGGAACAAGCGTAAACATTGGCAGCAGCGCCCACGTACCAACGTTTTCCCAAATCCCAGTATTTTCTAAAAGTACTTCGGAGGGTGTAAAGATTGGGGTATTCGTCATAAAGGTTCATTCCTAATTTTGTAAATTCAAAATCAAAGAAATAGCCTTCTGTAGGATAGGGCGCATGGTTTCTGTGGTCAACCACCAAATAATATTGTAAACCGATATTTTGTTGAATTTCATAAGGCTTTTGCGAAAATCCGGGATTCAAAATATAGATGGTGTCGTCGTAACGGAAATTGTTGTATAAAATCTTGAATTGATGAGTGGTAAAAAGATTTTTCCGGAATTGGAGACCTGAAAAAATAGTCCATTCCATTCGTGAAAAAAAGTTTTCGCTGCGGTAAAAAACCGCCATATCATCATAGGTTGCATAGTTAGTTTCGCGTGAAACGCTAAAATTGATTCCGGCAATAATCCCCAAAGTCTTGTTTTTGTTGATAAAAGGGAGTGTGTATTGAATATTTCCAATGTAATTATATCCGGCAAGAAGTGAAACAGCGAGACTTTCGCGGCGGCCTGTAAAATTTCCGAATTTAAAAGTGAAACCATACGAAATACGCCCGAATTTGTTGGGTTGGTCAGAATGGAGCCAAGCATTAAAATTTCGGTCGGCGAATTTAATTTGAGGAATAATAAAGATTTGCCAAGCTTCGAGAACATCCAGTGTCAATTCCATTTTTGTGCTGTCTTCGGAAAAAGTGGGAATCATTTCCACAGAGTTAAAAAGATTGGTGTTCATCAGTAAGGTATGGGCAATTTGCAGACGTTCAGCCAGTTCGCTGCTTTTTAAAGTGTCGCCTTGCTGAAAACCCAACTCGCGAAAAATCAAAGGATCTTTGGTTTTGTGTTTACCTGTCACATGGAGGCCGGACACCACAATATAACTCTCTGGAATATTTGCTGTATCGTTGGTTTGCGCAAAAATACCATTACAAATCAATAGAAACACAAGAAAAAGAAAAGCGGATATATTCTTATTTTTGTGTTTCACAAAGGTTTGTGTTTGAAGATTAATTTTTATAGACTTAAAATATTCTTTTTAAAGGCTTATACTTACAAACAATCTTGATGGATAAAAGTTTATTGCTTAAAGGCTTAAATATC
>JAVBMO010000143.1:0-4151 GCA_031552355.1 Bacteroidales bacterium
CATTCAGGAAAGTAATGCGGGGAATCCTTTGAAACAAGGAAAAACGCCATTACTCACCTGCGATGTTTGGGAGCATGCCTACTACTTGGACAGGCAAAATAAAAGAGCCGATTATATAACCGCTTTTTGGCAATTGGTCGACTGGGCTTTTGTCGAAAACAAATTGAAATAACAAACAAACGCACAAAACAACGAAAAAAGGTGGCCGATTTTGAATAAAAATCGGCCACCTTTTTTTGGTTCTCCTAAAATTTCATATTTTTATCCCAAACTTCGTCATATTTCCCCATTAGATTTCTGCACTTGCAGCTATTCCCTCAACGATTTTTGTTTAAATTTGCTTGTATTGCAATGTCAAAAAATATATTTTTGCAAACTCTTACCATTTAAACAATTTCTAAATGAACCATAAAAAATTTAATTTTGGGAAAAACTTGATTTATCTACTGTTATTCTCAACATTGATACGGTGTATCCTTGCCTTTTCTATTGAATTCGGCAACGATGAAGTATATTATTGGACCTATGCATTTTATCCGGCATTAAGCCATTTTGACCATCCTCCCATGGTGGGTTGGATTATAAATTTATTCAGCTTCAATCTCTATTTGAACCATGAATTTTTTATCCGATTGGGCTCAATCGTCTTGGGAACTTTTAATACTTGGTTTATTTACAGGTTGGGTTGCAAATTGTTAAATCAACAAACCGGATGGTATGCTGCATTGCTTTATACTGCCTCTGTTTACTGTTTTCTAATTGCAGGCGTTTTCATTTTACCCGACACCCCTCAATTATTCTTTTGGCTACTATCGCTCAACTTGTTTTTCAGCCTGGAACCTTGGAATAATTACTCCCCAAAAAACAATTACAAATTTTTGCTTTTGGGAATCACTTTAGGATTGGGAATGCTTTCAAAATATACAACAGCTTTTTTGGCTTTGGGAATGCTTGCCTATATTATCTTTTTTAACCGTAAATGGTTAAAAATAAAATATTTATATTTTGCAATCTTGATTTCCATATTATTCTTTTTGCCTGTTGTTATTTGGAATGTCGAAAATAATTTTATCAGTTTTACTTTCCACTCTGCCCGTGTAGAAACCGGTGGACATCAAATAAATTTTCAATCTTTTTTTACTGAATTTTTTGGTGAGATATTGTATTCAAATCCTATTGTTTGGGGCATATTAGTTTCCGGCTTAATATTCATCTTCCGTAAAAAACATTACAGAATAAATCCAAAAGTTTGCATTCTTTTACTTACCGGACTCCCTTTGATTTTCACCTTTTGGCTTGTCGCCCTCACTCGCAACACGCTTCCCCATTGGACAGGACCTGGTTTTGTATCCATAATTCCTTTAGGTGCTTTTTGGCTTTCTCAAAAGAAAAAAGCTAAAGGTAAATTATTCCCAACCGGTATTGCTGCTGCTTTAATATTTTTAATTCTAGGATTAAGCCTTGCCCTTGTCCAGATAAAAACCGGATTTATTAATTTTGACAAACCCGATACAAGCATTTATGAGAAAGGGAAAACCGATTTTTCTCTTGATTTATATGGCTGGCGTCAATTGGGTGGAAAATTCGAACAGTTGGCAAATCAAGATGTAAAGAACGGAATGATGCCTGTTGATGCACCGATTGTTTCACACCGTTGGTTTCCTGCTGCAAATTTTGAATATTATGTTGCACAACCTACCCACCGGAATGTTTTTGCTATTGGCGACTTAGAAGCTATACATAAATATCATTGGATTAACGAACAACATGGTGGATTGCAAAACGGAAGCAATGTCTATTACATTACTTCCAGCCGGGACTTTCATCTTCCTACTGATAGTGGCATTGCGGCACAATCAACTATTTTTCAACCTGAACTAATTCCTATATATCGTAATAATAAAATTGCTTATTATTTTTTTGTTTACCGTATCAAAAACTTGACCTTTACCAAGTAATGAATTTTGCAATGCGGCATTTAAGTCTCTGAAATTTTCCGTGTTGTTTTTGGAAAAAGCGTACCTTTGTACCTAAGAAAGTGTTTACTAAGCTTCTATTTTTATGAAAGTGCTCAAAAAAATCCTGAAATATTTATTGTTTATCATTCTCCTTCCCATTGTTTTGCTGTTGGGAATTTTTGCATGGTACTATGCCTCCTGCCCTATTTATAAATTCGACGAACCCAAACCTTTTTCGGGCAATACTTTCTATAATCCTTATGAAAACACAGGCGAAAATTTATGGAAAAAATCTGTATTTCATCTGCATACCAAAAGTTGGGGAGGAATTACCGACGGATATAACAACGACTACCAAAGTGTGATTGACGTTTACAAAGGCTTGAAATATGATGTCGTCAATATTTCGAATTACATGAAAGTGGATGAAACCGGTATAAAAAAAGAAGAATATATTCCCAGCTACGAACATGGTTACAATATCCGAAAAACACATCATTTGGGTTTGGGTTCAAAAGGGAAAATCCTTTGGCGCGATTATCTTTTTCCTCAATCGTTGAGTGAAAAGCAACACACCATAGATTTATTAAAAGAGCGTTGCAGCTATGTTGCTGTAAACCACCCTGCTCTGCGTGACGGATTTTGGCCAAAAGATTTTAAATATATCTCCGGCTATGATTTTTTTGAAGTACAAAATGGCGCGGTTCTTTCGGATATTCATTGGGATACGGCTTTGTCGAACGGGCACCGGGCTTGGGTTATTGCCAACGACGACAATCACGATGTTTCCAAATTGGACAGGGTTCAGCGTGAAGCCACATTTGTGTATTCCGCCTCTTCGAATGGCGACAGCATTTTAGCCAATATGGACAAAGGAAAAGCTTTTGGCGTACGTTTTCCACGAAAAGAAGGAGCATGGACTTTTGAAGAAAAAATCAAAGAAGCCGAAAAAGTTACCTATCCCGAAAAAATACAATTCCAAAACGACACTTTAACCCTCGTTTGGAAAGAAAAAATGGATTCCATCCTTTTTATTGGCGACCACGGTGTTGTTCTTGAAAGAATTACGGATACCAATGCCGGATTCTATGTTGTTCGTCCGCAAGATACTTATGTTCGTATAAAACTTTCCGCCCCAACAGGATTGGATTATTATCTGAATCCTATTTTACGTTCCAACGGCGAAATGCCGGCGAAACAATATTTAGCATCGATAGCTGAGGGGAAAACATGGGCAAAACGAATTATTATTGGTGTTTCCTTAGTCGTACTTGCGGCCTTAATCATCTCTCTCCGAAGAAAAAAGAAACATAAACGAAACATTTGAATTTAGTAGAGATCGTCTATTTTTCATACATAACAACTTGTCTATAATAAACTCTGTTTATAAATAATCTCAACAGTTATCCTGCACTATAAGTTTATGGCTATATTAATGGAAATTTCCACTATACAATTTGGACTTAGAAAATTTTCTGCCATCATATAAGAAATATCATTATCTTTGCATTGAATAGCAATAATATACGAGAGTTTTTTCTTAAGGCAGATATGTAAAGTTTTCTTTATTTGATTGTTAAAATCGAATGTTTTTTATAAAACACATTGGTGTAGCAGCTCATAACTGTTACATCAATCATGTTTTTATATAGGTATATCTATTTTTTTAAAAGAAAAATTGTCTTATTGTTTATTGTAAATAGAACTTTTTCAACTACATAATATATGAAAAACTGTACTGTTTTTACGTTCACTCTATTTTTTTTACTGCTTTTTGGCGCTACTTTGCATGCACAAAACATTTGGTACGTGAATCATGCTGCACAAGGAAATAATCTCGGAACCAGTCCGGCAGACGCTTTTGTCAACTTGGACTTAGCCCTTTCGGCAGCACTCGATTCCGACACTATCAAAGTAGCCGTAGGAACCTACCGGCCGGCACAGATGTTGCCAAATGGAACAATTGCCCGCGACAATTCTTTCTACATTACCAAAGGCATTGTCTTGATGGGCGGATATAATGCAGATTTCAATGAAAGAAATATATATCTAAATACCACAAATCTTGACGGCGATTTGGGTGCAAACGGGAGTACTGTCGACAATAGTTACCATGTGATAGTCATAGATGCGACAGGTAAATCGGCAATCATCGACGGGTTTACCATACAAAATGGAAATGCCGATGCAACA
>JAVBMO010000088.1:0-13887 GCA_031552355.1 Bacteroidales bacterium
AAGAAACCTACAACCATTTTGACAGTTTATATAACGAATGCCAAATCCGCTATGGCGACCTTAAAAAGCAGTTGGCCGAAGATATGGTAAATTATTTGGCGCCATTGCGTGAGAAAATTTTGGAACTGCAAAGCAACGATGCTTATTTGACAAAAATTGCAGAACAAGGAGCCGAAAAAGCCCGCGAAAGCGCTCGCAAAACCATCAACGAAGTACGTGAAATTATTGGTTTTACGAAAATATAAATTCAATGAACAATGAATAATGCGAACCAAAATTGCAAGGTTTTTGGCTGTTTCACTTTCAATTTTCAATTCTCAACTTTCAATTAACCAAAGATGGCAGAGCACAACGAATTAGGAAAAAAAGGCGAAGAGGAAGCTTTGAATTTCTTGCGTTCGAAAGGTTATGAAATTCTAGGAAAGAATTGGCGTTGGCGCGATGCCGAAGTGGATATTATTGCCAAAGGAAATGGTTTCGTTTCGTTTGTGGAAGTGAAAACCCGTAGGGGAAATTATTTTGGCGAGCCCGAAGCTTTTGTTACTCGCAAAAAACAAAAATCCTACATTGCAGCGGCCAATGCCTATGTTACCGAAAACGGCCTGAATGAGGAAGTCCGTTTTGATATTATTGGCATTACGGTTTCTTCCACAGGATTTAAAATCAATCATATAGAAAGTGCATTTTCTTCTATTCAATAAATGACAGAGTATGGAAGCAGAAAACAGTAAAATGTACCAAAGTATTGGAAAAGTGGCCGAAATGTTGAATGTAAACATTTCGTTATTGCGTTTTTGGGAGAAAGAATTTCCCATGCTCAAACCTTTTAAAAACAAGAAAGGAACGCGCTATTACCGCCCTCAGGACATTGATTTGCTGCGCCAGATTTATTATCTGACTAAAGAGTGCGGCTATACGCTGGAAGGCGCTAAAGAACGCCTTCGGAAAAATCCACAACAAATAACTGCCAAAACAGAAGCGCTGAAAACCCTGCAAAATGTCCGCTCTTTTCTTATCGATATCAGAAATAATTTGGAAAGTAAGGAAGAAGTAAATGAAGAATAGTTGAACTACATTCTCCCCTTGAGTACAAGATAAATCCATTCCATGAAAATATTCATCACCGGCGCAGGAGGTTTTTTAGGAACCCATATTTTGTTCAAATTATTAGCCGCAGGGCACGAGGTTACGGCTTTGCTGCGCACGGAAAAGCACCCGGTAATTGAACACCCCCTCCTAACCATTTGCAGGGGAGATATTTTAGAAAAAAATTCTTTTACCAAGGCTTTGCAGACCTGCGAAATGGTTATTCATGTGGCAGCTACTACCGACACCCGTTTGCGGCATTACGAAGATTACCGGGAAATCAATGTGGAAGGTACGCAGAATGTATTAGAAGCCGCAGTAAAGGGTTCTCTAAAACGTTTTATATTTATCAGTACAGCCAATACCATTGGTTATGGAAACACACTTGACAAAGGGAATGAAAACCGCCCGATGGAATTTCCTTTTACCCAATCGTTTTATGCGCAAAGCAAACGAGAAGCCGAGGAACTTTTATTCAAGCTCAAAGCGCCTTTGGACTGGGTTATCTTGAATCCTTGCTTTATGTTGGGGGCATACGACTTCAAGCCTACTTCGGGCGAGTTGGTGTTGATGGGTTACAAAAAACCTTTGCTTTTTATTCCTAAGGGTGGGAAAAATTTTGTCTTTGTGGAAGATGCTTCCGAAGCCGTTCTCAACGCCCTGCAAACACCTTATACCCAACAAAAATTCCTATTGGGAAATCAGAATTTGAGTTTCAAGGATTTTTACAAACTGCAAGCCAAACAAGGCGGCTACAAACAAAAAGTCATCATTTTGCCTTCATTTTTGCTAAGCCTTGCCGGATTTTTCGGGGATTTTTTACGATTCTTAGGAGTCAAAACACAAATCTGCACACGAAACCTGAATCAACTGAAAGTGCAGGAATATTACGATTGTTCAAAAGCGCAAACCCTTTTGAATTTACCACAAACGTCCATTGAAACGGCTATTGAAAAAACTTTGGGTTTTTTCAGAGGGAACCAGAAAATCAGGTGATTACAAAGCAACGGTAAGGATTTTCTTTTCGCCGTTGCGTAAAATGTCAATCAGGATAATTTGTCCCTTTTCACATTTGTTCATTTGGTTCATATAGCTTTCGATGCCGTCCACTTTTTCGCCTTGTATGGCGGTGATGATGTCGCCTTTTTGTAGGCCGGCACGTTCGGCGGCTTTTCCCGGACTTATGGCTGCAATTCGCAGGCCATCGCCACCCGAAGCATGGTCGGGCATAATGCCCAAAGAAACTTTCAGGCTTCCGCGCGACATATCAATGGCATTGCCTGTAGATTGGTAAGTAATGGCTTGTCCGCTTTTGGAAATTTGTTGCAAAAAACGAACGGCAAAATCAACAATTTGCACAACACCCTGATTGTTGATTAATTCAAAATCGTCAAAAGGTGTGTGGTATTGCGGATGTATAGAGGTGTGAAAAAACAATACCGGTATTTTTTCGGCATAAAATGAAGTTTGGTCGCTGGGGCCAAAACCTCCCGGCGAACGTTGTATCCGCCCAAATTCTTTTTTATCAACCAAAGTTAATAATGAATCGAATTGAGTGGCGGTTTTTGTACCTTCAATGCTAAGAACAGAATCCAAACGGCCAACCATATCAAAATTCAACATGGCCTTGATTTCCCCTTTTTTGAAAGGCAGATGTTCCACAAAATATTTAGATCCTAACAAACCTTTTTCTTCTGCCGAAAAAGCTACAAACAAAATGCTTCTTTCCGGTTTTTGTTTTGCCATAATACGAGCGCATTCCAATAAGGCTGAAACGCCCGAAGCATTGTCGTCTGCGCCGTTGTGAACCGCCACAGTATCGGGCTGCCGGCTTCCGGAACCAAATCCTCCCATTCCCAAATGGTCGAAATGAGCACCCACAACGATGTATTCATCCGGATTTTTGCTACCTTTTACCATGGCGGCTACATTTACTGCATGCAAGGTTTTGTCGCCGTTCATGGATTTTAAATTCACAGTAAACTTTTGAAATCCGTTATTGTACAAAAGTTTGCAACCCGAAGATTTTAAACTTTGACAAATATAATCCGCAGCTTTGGTTTCTCCGTCGGTTTCAGGCAAACGCCCCGCCAATTCGTCGGAAGCAAGATATTGTATATGTTTGCGTATTTTCGTTACATCGCTTTGCGCAAAAAGGCTGATTTGTAAAAAACAGCAAAATGTTAGAAGTAAAGCAAGTTTTTTCATGATTTATCTTTTATGTCAGTAGAAATTCTCTTTAATATCGTATTCGTTGACTACTTGGATTTTTATATTTATTATGTTTTGATAGGATTTCAAAATATGAGGATTAGGTAATGTGACAATAAAAAACATTTTCTTATTTTGATCTTGTTTTTTTCGCAGATTTCTCAGAATCTTTTACCACATAGGCAGATAGAAGCACATAGGCTGCTTCATTTTCAAATCTCAATTGTTTATTCTATATAAGAATTTATGTCAATCGGGTTGCATTCAGCACAATCCAAAGAGCATTGGTTGCAAACGGTCAAACCGCCGTTCAAACGTTTTTCTACAATGCTAGTCAAAGCTTCTTTCAAAGAATCGATGCCGATTTTATTGATCACTTCTTGGCAATAAGCACCCATCAGAAGGAGTTTTGCCATGCGTTCGCCAATTCCGCGGGCACGGATATAAAACAAAGCATTTGTATCCAATTGTCCCGTGGTGGCGCCGTGTGAACATTTCACATCATCGTTATAGATTTCTAAAAATGGCTGGGTTACAATTTTGGCTTTTTCGCTAAGCAAAAGATTTTTGTTGCTTTGGTAAGCTTCGGTGCCTTTAGCATTTTTGGCTACGAAAATATGTCCGTGGAAAGTTGCCAATGCCGAATCGTCCAAAATTCCTTTGTACAATTGCTTGCTTTGGCAGTTCGGCACATGATGGTTGATTTCTATACGGTTATCAATTTTTTGTTCTTTATCCATCACATACAGCCCGTTGGCATCCACAAAAACTCTTTCACCGCGCAGGTTAATCTCACTTTCGTTATGAATCATGCCGCCGTTCAACGTAATGGCATGGGTTATTACAGTTGCCTTTGCCTGTACCTCAATAAAATTAAAATTCAACAAAGCCGAATTATCGTTGAGATTCTGCATTTTATAGTGTTCCACATGGGCGTTTTCGCCTACAAAAATTTCGGTCAAATGGTTGGAAAAACTTGCGTGATGGTCGTAAGAATCATCGCAATGCACCAATTGAAGGCGGCTGTTTTTCTCCAATATAATTAAATTGCGTGTTTGGATAAACAACGGCTGCAATGAAGAAATCATGTTCTGCATTTGAACAGGATTTTCCACCACAACATTTTCAGGCACATAGACAAATAAACCATCAGTCGCCAAAACGGTATTCAAAGCAAAAAATCCATTTTGATGGGCTTCCTTCGCTGCCTTGCCATAATAACGCGCCACCAATTCGGGATAAAGTCCCGCCGCTTTAGCAAAACTTCCGACAATAAGCCCGTTAGGAAAAACCTGCAAAGAAGCTTCTTTGGAAAAACCGTTGGTTAAAGAAAATTTGGTAGCATGAATGGGCACCCTGCATACCGGCAATTTGTCTTCCGGCTGAATTTCACGTGAGGAAAATAGATATTCACTATTCAGAAATGTCTCATATTGTGTGTTTTCCCAATGCGGATCTTTTTTTGAAAAAAATCCGTTTTCGAGGAAAAAGTTTGCTGCCTTTTCTTTTTCAGCTTTTATGGCAGCAGGCAGGTTTTCAGTGGCAAAAGCTTTTTCTGCTACTTTATTTCTTAGTTTTTGTTCCATAACCGACCCCTTCGTTACAAAGATTGCAAACCTTTAATCCATTCGTAACCTTTTTCTTCCAATTCCAATGCCAAGGTTTTGTCGCCCGATTTCACGATTTTTCCTTCGTAAAGCACGTGTACAATATCGGGTACAATATGGTCGAGCAAGCGTTGATAGTGGGTAATTACCATCATGGCGTTTTCGCTGTTCCTGAGCTGGTTTACGCCATTGGCCACAATGCGCAGGGCATCAATATCCAAACCGGAATCGGTTTCGTCCAAAATGGCCAAGGTCGGGTTGAGGATTGCCATCTGAAAAATTTCATTCTTTTTCTTTTCACCGCCCGAAAATCCTTCATTCACAGAACGATTACTCAATTTCTCCGTCAATTCTACTACTTTTTTCTTTTCTTCCAAAAGTTTGTAAAATTCTGCCGTAGGCAGAGGGTCCAAGCCCCTGTATTTGCGTTGCTCGTTGATAGCAGTCCTCATAAAGTTGGTGATACTTACCCCCGGAATTTCCACCGGATACTGAAAGCCGAGGAAAATGCCTTCCGCAGCACGTTCTTCAACCGAAAGCGAAAAAAGATTTTTCCCTTGGTAAAGGATTTCACCTTTGGTGACTTCGTAAATTTCTTTTCCGGCAATTACCGAAGCCAATGTGCTCTTTCCGTTTCCGTTAGGCCCCATAATGGCATGCACTTCCCCTTTGTTTACATCCAAATTTACGCCCTTTAAAATTTCTTTGCCGTTGATAGAAACATGCAAGTCTCTTATAGATAGTAATGACATAATAATGATAAGTTTATTTCGTTTTCTGTAAACGGGAAAACCAACCCTTCAGTTCATTTTCTTGAATATTTCCCGTTTTTTATCGCTTTAAATAAAAGTGCAAAGGTACAAAAAAAGAAGGGGTTTATTGAAACAAAAGATTTCAGATTTACTTATAATTTCAGGAATTTATTCTTTTCCAAAAAAATATTGATTTTACCTTAAAAGCTATCCAAAAGCACTTTAAGAAATGTAGTTATCAAAAGAAGTAGTAGCAAAATTTCACAAACCAGGGGTTTGAATTTTACATGAACGAAGAAATTTGATAACAAAAATGACAACGGAATGGCGAAAACCAAACTGCCTTGCGGTAAGAAACCCTGATAGAAAAAGGGTATAAAAGCTATAAGTATATAAAAAATAGATAAATAGCTTTTGTAACGGATGGCAATTTCTTTTCCTGACAAATCGCGAAATAAAATATAAAAAGAAGCAAAAGAAAAAAGAACCACCAGACCTAAAAAGAAAATATCTATAAAGCTAACTCTTGAAAATGAAATTATTGCCATGGGCTGAGTAAGTTCCAAATAAATTTCAGTCAAGTTTTTAAAGAAAGTATCTACAAGAAAAGAATAGGTAAATACTGCTAAAAACGGCGCCAATAAACCCAATAAAGAAATGCACCATTCGCGCCATTTATAGGCTTTCAACACTATCAGAGAAAGCAAGATAAACACCCAAAAAGCAATAAAAGGAAAGTAAAATAACGAAGCAATGGCGACATATAGCGATGCAGTGTAAATTTTCACCTGAGCTTTGCTATGATTATTGGAATAGTCGAAAAGCTTATCCAAAGCCAATATCATAAAAAAATTGGCAAACAAAATAGGCGTCAATGTCAGTGAACTTAAATCGCTTGACATGATGACAATATAAAGAAATCCTGCAAAAAGCGTTGTGCGGTTTTGTAGATTATTTTTCGAAAAAATATGATTCAGGAGGAAGCCTTGTACAAAAACAAATACCAAAGCCAAGATAGCCGAAAGAAGTTTTTGGCTTCCCAGTAGATTAAACACCAATTCATATAAGGGTGCAAATCCCTGTTTTAAAGGCATTTGCTGCAAAGAAACAAAACCCGGAATCCAAAACAAGAGGCCCAAAACAAATATTAAAACAAATTGGAGTGGGTAGTTACTTCTGAATATTCGTAAAATCATGAAGACTGTATTTTAGGCTTGCAAAATTATTAATTTCCTGCTTGACGAGAGAGAGTTTCCTAAAATATTTTCTCTACAATTTTTCTTCCAGCTGAATTTCATCGACCATAAGCCATGCCTTGAGCCCTTTTACGGGGTGCCAAGGCGGAAGCATTCCGATATTGGTAGCTTTGATACGGACAAAGCGGACATTTTCCTGATTTATATCCACTGACAAATCGACAGGCAAAGGTTTTTCAGCTTTCTCATTTTTAGGATCAAAAGGAATCACAGCCTGTTTGGGTGCCGAAAAATTAATATTATCTGAAGAAGTTTCAACCGTCATTTGCGAAGGCAGAAATACCCAGGTTTCGGGGACATGCCCAAAACCCACGCTTACTTTTTCCAAATGGATAGGCTTCACAGTTTCAACAGTTACCGAAAAATCATTCCCCGAAAAGCCCAACCAATACCGTTCAAAATTATTCGTCTTTCCATGAACGCCATCGAACAAACAGGTTTTCAAATCTTTGTTATAAGGCGTGTTGGGGGCTTTTTCAAACACAATGTCTTTGATGTAATTGAACTGAAAATTCCGGCTTGTGGTAAACGACGGCATCAAACCTTTTTTGAATGTTTTGGCTTTCACAAGACAAGTGTTTTGGATAGGAAACGGCTGCGTGTAAAGCAGGTCGTTCTCCGTAGGTTCTTTGCCATTCAGAGTATAGCGGATTTCCACTCCGGAATTGGATGTTTCCAAAGTAATCAGCATGGTGGTGTCGAAACGTTTGAGGTTGGCGGAAATCAATGGTGCTTCCAATATTTCTTCCGAACTGTAGTTGAATTTCGACAAACGGAAATCGTCGGGATTTTTGTTGATGGCTTCAAAAGGCCGCAAATGTACAGCAAATGTCAAATTGTTTGACGCCAAGAGCATTTTTTCCGAAATGGATTCTCCGCAATAGGTAGAGCCAATGGGCGAAAAGGCTTTGTCTATATTCACTGTCCAATAATTTTGTTCCGGCAGATTTTCGGCAGAAAGGCTTTGTTCAATGTCGGAATCGCTGTAAGGATAGGCGCTGAATTGGAAAGCAGAGCTGGCCCCGAAAAAGAAACCGGCGCTGTCGGGCGAAGTAAAGCTGACCCAACGGGTTTCCATGCGGTTTCCGGCAGTTTGCGGTTTGCTGTAATGATGAAACATGGCCGGCAAGGGTTTTTCGTAAACGCCTAACAATCCTGAAGTTTTACGATCTTCGTAAGTTTCGTTTTCAAATCCGAACCATTGTGCGTGGCCAAAATCTTTTGAAATCCGAAATTGCATGCCTACTTTCGGAATGCTGATCATGCTTGCCACCGGGCGCAATTGGTTTTCAATAAACACATCGCCATTGCCGTAAAAAGTATAAGTTTGTGCCAAATTGTAAACCACTGTATTTTGGCTATTTACCAAATCGCCTGTCAGGACAATTCTTGACGAAGTTTCGTCCAAAACCTTAAACGATACACTTTTCACATTTTTCCGAATATCTTTCAATCCATAGCTTTTCCAAAGCTGAAGCGCATTTTCATCCAATTCGTCGTTTTGCGTGGGCGGACGCCAAAAATTTAACTTGGGCGCCTGCACAAACAGCGATTTTCCATTATATGAAAAAGAAGTGATATCGCCCGTTTTCTTGTTGAACAGGATTTCAATATCATCATTGTAAATAGTCCATTGCGTAGAATCCTCCTTATGCGAAATGCGGAACAATTCGGATTGCGGCGTAATTGCCTGCAAAGCCTTGTCCATCTTCAGAGGGAAGGTATAACTTCCCAGTGGATAAGCATGGGGCAAAATTTTACCTTTTTCCTTTTGCTGCAAAGTAAAAACAATAAAATATTCCTCATTGGCGTAGGCCTTCATCTTGGGAATGCTGGCGCTGATATTTTTCTTTGCTTTGGGCACCACATCTGCCGTAATAATTCCTTCCGAAACACTTTCTTTCAAATTGGAAAAAATACGATAATTCAGTTCAAAGTTTTTCAGGTTCACAAAATCGTAGAGGTTGGTTACCTCAAATTCGCCTTCGGCAATATTAACCGGACGGATTTCGAAATTGGCAAACACCGCCTTGACTTCCTGCAATTCAGGATGAGGCGTTCTGTCAGCTTGAACCAATCCATAGAATGTGGTGGCACTATTAATTTCTTTTTGAGGAAGCTGCCAAAACTTTAAACTATCATTTGTCCGCCTTGGGCTAAGTTGTGCTTGGTCTGCCCAACTGCTGAGAAAGCCGCCTTGTAATTGTGGCGAAGTATTAAAAACCTCCCAATAAGCTTTCAGCCCACCCAAACTGTTTCCGTAACGCGTAAGATATTTAACCAAAATCATAGGCTGCTTCTGCGGCCTTGCAGCGTAGGCCGAAACCGAAACCAAATCGTTGCACAAACTTGTATAAATATCCGTACTCCATGAGGTTTCCGCAGCAATACATTGAATGGGGATTTCGGACGATGCTTGTTTCAGCCATTTGTAGGCTTCTGTATAGAATTTGCCGTTTTGTGTGCGGCTTCCCAACGACCAAGCTACAATGCAGGCATTGTTTTTGTTGCTTTCATACGCGCTTTGCAATTGCAACAACAAAAGCGGATTGGTTTCCGCAGGATTCATTTTTTCGTTGAAAACGCTCGAAGCCACTTCGTCGAAAACATAAAGTCCGTGCTCGTTACACAGTTTATAAAACTCTTCTGCAATGCCCGTTTTCATAGTCCTCACAGCATTGATGTTGTTCGATTTCATCAGCCGAATGTCGGTCAGGAAATCTTTGGGCTGCATGCCGAATCCTTTTCGGGAATAATAGTCGGAATAGTTGACACCTTTGAGTTTCACAGCAACTCCATTTATCAGAAAGGCGCCATTTTTGATTTCCATTTTTTTGAAGCCTACCCTGTCGCCGACCAATTCCAATTCCGCTTGTTTGGAATCTTTCAAGCGAAGCGTCAAAGTATAAAGGTTGGGCGTTTCCGCGGTCCAGCGTTTGAGTTCGGTCAGGGTTTCCGAAAATTCCACATTCGTAAAGCGTTCCTTTTTGTCCACCTTGAAATACTTGAAAGTCTTCAGGATACTTGCATCCTTTTCATCTTTCAATTCCAATTCCACAAAATAACCGCTTGACTTTTGGCTCGCATTTTCAATATTGACGCTCACTTTGAGCAAGCCGTTTTTATAGTTTTCGTCCAAATCGGCAACCACTTTGTAATCGTAGATATTGACCAAAGGCTTGGCATACAAGAAAACGTCTCCGGAAATCCCGTGGATATCCAAATTGTTGGAAATATCCCACACAGAAGCTTGGGTTTGAAAAGGCACTTCCAAACAAATAAACATTTCTTTTTCAGGCTTTGCAAAAGCCGTAACATCAAATTCCGAAACTGTTTGCGCACTCAGAAAATTGTAACCTACCAATTGGTCATTTACCCAAAGTTTGACTCCGGCATTGGCAGGCCCAATGTGCAAAATCACTTGCCTGTCTTTCCAATCGGGTGGAATAACTATTTTTTTCCGGTAAACACCTTTGGGAAAATCATCCGCATTCACAGAAAGCGGTTCCTTGGTTTCGCTTTTGTAGGCCAGGCTTTGCTTTTGATTTAATTCCCATTGTGAAGGGATTTTTTCCACAGCCCAAGTTTCATCATCAAATTTGGAAGTATGGAAAGCGGCCTGGGCGCTATCGAGACGGTTTGTATAATATTTGAATCGCCAGCCTTCGTCTAACCAAAAAGTGGAAATGGATTCCTTGGGATTGCGTTTGTGAATCTGCTCTTCATCATAGCAAGGAATTACATTGGTACGCGGTGTCAAAACATTTTTCAAATAAGACTCAAACGAAGGATTTTCTTCCTGTGAGAAAGCAATAAAGGCGTTTGCAATAAAAAGAGACAAAATAAAAAACAGCTTCTTCATCAAAAAAATATCGTTAACAAAATATAAAAGATTGTATATAAACTAACACCCAATTGGTTTTATTGTTTGATTTGCAAAATTAAAGAGACTTTATTTATAAAGACAAATCTCTGTTAAAAACATTTACAAACCTACTACAAATTTTTTCAAACTTTCGTCCAACATGGACTTGGGTACGGATTGTCGAATCATGCCGGCAATTATATTCAATAGGGTTTTGCGCACAAATTCATGGCTTACAATCAAACTCACTTCTCTGACAGCCGTCATATTTTTGAATAAACGTAAATTGTCTTGTTTTTCTTCGCTCAACCCCATGGCCGAAAGTTCAGGAATAATAGTCATTCCATAGTTGTAATCCACAATATTTATCAACGTATCAATACTTCCGGCTTCGTAGCGCACAGCCGAATTTTCGCTAAGCGATTGTTTCTTCAATTGACATAAATGTTCTATTTGCCCACGCAGGCAATGCACATTTTCCAAAAGCCAAACATCATTAATATCCACTTTATCTAAGTCTATTTCCCGGCTTGCATACTTTTCTTCCTTGGAAACGTAGGCGTAAAATTTTTCATAATACAATGGATATTCCACCAATTTGGGATGATTGAGCGGGCCTGCCAACAAACCTCCGTCAAGCGTTCCGGCCAACAGTTCTTCAATCATATTATTCGTCGTACTTTCTTGAATAACCAATTCTATTTCATTCCCTTGATGGGTTTGGTTTTTCAGCAAATTGGGTACTATGTAAGGTGCAATGGTCGGAATGACACCCATTTTGAAAATGCCTTTCACACAACCTTGTTCATTTTCCACCACTTCTTTTATCTGGCGTATGTTTTTCAGCGAAATCCGCGCTTGTTCAATCACTTTTTTGCCTACTGCTGTGGGTTCTATGGGGTGCTTTGAACGGTCGAAAAGCTGCACACCCAATTCATCTTCCATTTTTTGCACCATCATGCTTAAAGTCGGTTGCGATATATTACAAACTTCCGCAGCTTTGGCAAAATGCCTTTGATTATCAACTGCTATAATGTATTCCAGTTGTTGTATATTCATTTCAATAGATTTTATCTATACAAAGATAGAAAAAATAATTTTTATCTATGTGTAATTTGGCATAATTTTGTCAAAAAATAATTTCAATCAAACTATAAAAACAAATTTATGGAACCAATTATCAATTCAAAATTACCGGAATTTACGGTTCAAGCCTACCACAAAGGCGAATTCAAAACAGTTAGCAACAACGATGTGTTAGGAAAATGGGCTATTTTCTTCTTCTACCCTGCTGATTTTACATTTGTATGCCCTACAGAACTTGTCGATATGGCCGAAACTTATCCGCAATTTCAACAAATGGGAGTGGAAGTTTATTCCGTGAGTACCGATTCGCACTTTGTGCACAAAGCTTGGCACGATGCATCCGAAAGTATCCGCAAAATCAATTACCCCATGTTGGCAGACCCGACAGGCGTATTGAGCCGCGCTTTTGGCGTTATGATTGAAGAAGTCGGAATGGCTTATCGTGGAACATTTGTTGTTAATCCCGAAGGGCTCATTAAATTAGCAGAAATCAATGACAATGGAATCGGACGTAATGCCGATGAATTATTGCGAAAAGTTGAAGCAGCCCAATTCATTGCCGAAAATCCTTACGAAGTTTGTCCTGCCAAATGGAAAAAAGGAGATAGCACACTGAAACCAAGTATCGATTTGGTAGGAAAAATCTAAAAAATCTTTAAAAGTGGAGAATCAAAAACAAAAAAACTGCCAAACAGCTAATTTGTAACAACTAAAAAAGCTACATTTCTTTCTTTTATTCTCGGATTTGCATGAACTGCCGTTTTTGTATTTCTCCACTTTTATTTCAAAATATTTCATCAATATATCGTATAAATATCCTGATATGCAAAACCTTTTTTATTTATAAAAATGGGATTGCTAAAAATGTATAGATGACAAAGTGCAAATAGCTGATTTTTACGTGGAATAAAATCAAAATCTATACTTTATAACCAATCCCATAAAAATAAAAAGGAATAGTAATTGCTATAGTGTATTAATTCCTGTTAATTTTTATATTTGCAGTAACAAATACACTCTAATATGATGAAAAAATTATTCAAAAACTTGTTATTTAAAATATTTATTGCCATTTGTTTAGGGTTGAGTTTCGGATTTTTCCTCCCTTCGCCAATAGCTCGAATTTTTGTAACTTTCAATGGATTATTCTCCAATTTCCTATCTTTTAGTATCCCATTGATTATTGTGGGATTGGTAGCGCCCGGTATTTCGGATCTTGGAAAAAGTGCAGGGCGTTTGTTGTTTATTACCGCAATTATAGCCTACGGTTCTACTATCTTCTCGGGCTTCTTTACTTATTTTTCTTGCAATGCCGTTTTCCCATCATTGCTGACAAACGAAGCAGTGGCCAATGTGCAACATCCTGAAGAAGGAATGTTGTCACCGTTTTTTACTATCAGCATGCCGCCCGTTTTCGATGTTATGACCGCTTTGATTTTGGCTTTTCTTTTGGGAATAGGTATTGCTGCATCGGGAGGACATGCCTTAAAATCAGGCCTCAATGAATTTAAAAAAATCATTGAAATGGTCATTCAATCGGTAATTATTCCGTTGTTACCATTTTATATTTTTGGCATCTTTCTGAATATGAGTATATCAGGAACTGCATTTACAATTATCGGAATTTTTGGAAAAGTAATTGGAGTTATTTTGATTTTGCATGTATTACTACTTGTCTTACAATACACTATTGCAGGAATTATTGCCAAAAAGAATCCGTTTAAACTTTTATCCGTAATGTTTCCGGCTTATATGACAGCCTTGGGGACATCTTCTTCGGCAGCCACCATTCCGGTTACCTTGGCTCAAGCCAAGAAAAACGGCGTAAATAGCGATATTGCAGATTTTTGTATTCCCCTTTGCGCAACCATCCACTTATCGGGAAGTACGATGAAAATTACAGCCATGGCCTTAGCCATCTGTTTAATGACCGGCTTGCCTCATGATCTGCCTATTTTTGCCGGTTTTATTATGATGCTGGGCATTATGATGGTAGCTGCTCCGGGTGTTCCGGGTGGCGCCAT
>JAVBMO010000056.1:0-21767 GCA_031552355.1 Bacteroidales bacterium
CATGGCCCGATGCCATCAAACTTAGGTCATTTCGATCAAGACAAATGGGAATTATACCATACGGATGTCGACCGTTCGCAATCTACCAATTTGGCGGCAAAATATCCTGAAAAAGTGGAAGAAATGAAAAAATTGTGGATGGAAGAAGCCAAGAAAAACAATGTACTTCCATTGAACGACTTGAGCATCCTCGAATTTATTAAATATGAGTACGACCCTGCCATTCCTGCCGATGGCCGTTACACTTATTACCCAAATACGACCGAAGTGCCCGAAGCCAATGCTGTCCGCACATCTGCCCGCTCGTTCAAAATTTTGGCCGAAGTGGATTTGAAAGCCGGCGCTAAAGGCGTTATCGTATCGCAAGGTTCACGCTTTGGCGGTTACACCATGTATTTGAAAGACAATAAAGTGAATTTCGAATACAATTTCCTTGGACTCGATCCATTACAAAATTTAAGTTATGCTATGCCTACCGGCAAACACATTATCGGCGTGGAATTTATCAAGGAAAAAATGACCGAAAAATCAGAATGCCTTGGTACGATGAAACTCTATATCGACGATAAGATGGTAGCCCAAGCGCCTTTCCGTACGCAAGCCGGCCGTTTTTCGCTCAATAGCGGCGAAGGCCTTTGTGTTGGATACGACACCGGCGACCCCGTAAGCAAAAGCTATGGTTACAAATATCCATTCTCTGGTGGTGAAATCAAGAAAGTAACCTACGATGTGGCCAATGATCAATACATTGATGTTGAACGCGAATTTGAACGCAAAATGAAAACCGAATAAAATTAGATAAATCTGTTGTTTCCAATAGGGCTTCACTCAACGTGAGGCCCTATTTTTTTGTAAAATTTTAACTTTCAATTCTGTAAGTGTCGTGCAGCGACAAACATTTTCAATTTATTTGACACAGAGTAACACGGAGGCAAATCTTAAATCAGGAATTAAAACAGCCAGAGAATACAGAGGTATTTTGCCGAAGGCAAAATTAAAAATCCTGCAAATCGAAAAAGTTCTCGTACAAACCTAATAGGTTTCAAAAACCTGTTAGGTTTTAAAATTCAGACAGGATTGACAAAATTAACAAGAAAGTAAAACCTGAAAATCCTGTAATCTTGTCAGAGAAAGGTGTCGCGCAGCGGCAAACATTCATAGTTCATAATTCATAGTTCATAATTTATTACTCATCGTTAAAATTTTTTTACTATTCATTAAAAAGTATTACTTTTGCTTCGTGTTAGTATCTCAATCGACATATAATTTATCTTTTAGCAGCATTTTAGAGTGTGTTGCTTCGTTCCTCGCAATGACGAGGAAGCGGTTCCTTTTACCTTTTGCCTTGCACCTTTTGCCTAAAAATTCTCTCAATTTTCCACTAAATAAATTTGGGCGGCTGGAATATTCTACTAACATGCCAATCCTGTCTGGCTATAACAGATTTTTTATTCACAAAGCTTTACGATTTTTTTCTTCTTGCATTTTAACATTTCTTTTGAGTGTTTTTAAAGGCAGGAAAATCACCTCTTTTAAGAAACGCAAAACCCTGTCAATTCTAGTTGATAGGCTAAATTCATTTTGGAAACAAACTTTCAACATAGCGCGACAAGATAAACTCATTTTACAAACAGATTGTCGACATGGAGCGACGGCGTCAACCGGCACCAAGAACAGACTGTCGCGCGGCGCGACAACGCCAACCCGGTTTGGGTACAAGCTGTCAACTGTGGTCGATAAGATAAACTCACTTTGGATACAAGCTTTCGGCATAGCGCGGCAGGGTAAACCGGTTTTGCAGGCAAACAATCGCGTTGTACGGCAAAGCCAATCTCTTTTTTCAAACAGCTTCTTATTTTTCACTACAAGGCAAACCTATTATTCTATAGAATTTGCCATACTTCCTTTGCAGGGCAAACTTTCTTCAAGCCATTCCAAGGCCTGCCCATTCAAAATTCCGGTAATCAATAATTAGTAGACCAGTAAACAAAAAACAAATGAACAACATAGGCACAATAGAACCACATAGATTTTTCTATGATTTCTATACCTATATGGTAAACAAAAAAGTAAACCAGTAATTAATAGACCAGTAAACTAGTAGACGAGAGACATGTAACAAAATTAAGGAGATTTGGAAATTTGAAGATCTGAAAATTCAAATAACCAAATCAACAGTTCAACAAATCCAAAAATCAACAAATAACCTTAAAAGTATGAATGTAATTAAAGATCTACACTTGGCTCATCTTCGCCAAGAAGAAAGTTTTGGCTTTCATAGCCTTGCAATTAATGAATTTGCCAAATGCACCCATTCTAAATTTATTGAAAAGGTGGGTGTTTATAAAGACTGTTTAGCCAAATTCGATGGAGCTTTAAAACAAACCGGAAAAAGCGATAGCACGGCAAAAATTACCCATTTGGATGAGCAGCGTGACGCTGCCTACCTTGGGTTGGTACGCCAAGTGCGCAACACCTTGCACCATTTTAATGCAAGAAGAGCCGAAGCCGCCCAAAAAGTCCAAAATATATTGGAAAAATACAGCGACCCTCGCAGTTTGCCCTATATTCAGGAAAGTGGCATACTGGAAAACCTTTTGCAAGACCTGAGCACAGCCGATGCCAAAGCGAATGTTGCGCTTGTTGGCGCCAACGAATGGAAGGATGAGTTGCAACGCACCAACAATGAATTTGTGGCGCTTTTTGCCAACCGCAACGAAGAACAGGCTACCATTGTTACCGGCCTTTCGAAAGAAGCCCGTACCGAAACAGACAACGCCTACCGCAATTGTGTTCGCCGCCTGAATGCCCTGATAGAATTGGATGGCGATGCGGAATATGCTGCTATTGTAAGCAACCTGAACAAACTGATAGATTACCAAAAACAGGTGGTTAGTGCAAGGAAAACGCATAATCAAACTCAAGCTTCTGCTAATGGAGAATTGAAAGTGGGAAATTGAAAATATTTGCCCGCAATGACAGTATCCAACTCTTCGACTTCGTAGGTAAATTGGTTGGCAACATTGCCATTACAGGGGAGATAACGGAAATCAACATTTCGCAATTGCCTGGCGGAACCTATTTTGTGAAAGTGGGGGATGCAGTACGTAAAATTGTGAAACGATAAAGGCAGAGAGGGGTGATGAGTGACAGGTGCACTCGAAAGGATGAAATTGCATAACAAACAAATTAATTAAGCCAAATAACCTCGTTGAGCCGAATTTGCAAATTCGGCTCAACGACAAAGCAACTTATAAGGGCTACATATGAAAAACAGTTTCTCCAAATTAAAAATTATGGATGATAGTTAAAGTGAAAATTTATAAAGGCTTTTATAATGTAAAGTTTCATTGGATGTAAATATGTTGGATAGTGTTTCAAACTATAAGAAAAACGGAGATGCCGAAAGCCGAAAGTGGAGGCAATATTAAAAATAAATAAAATGAACAAAATTAAAATCGGGCTACTTAGTGTAGCAATGCTATTTGTGGCAAGTCATGTATTTGCACAAAAAAATGAAAAAAAAGATACAGTAAGAGTCTCTGAAAGTATTCAAACTATTAAGTTAGCAAGTGATTTAGCTGTGTATGGTTATAAAAATAACTCTGTTTCTGCTCTTATTCAAGCGGCTGACTTATTTCTATCAATAGCAACGGTAGAATTAAAAACAGAAAAAATTGAACAAGGTGGAGAAGGGGAGAAAACTCCTGCAAAAGAAACAGTCTCTTTTGATGTAGCAAAAATTTTATCTACTGCAAAAGAATTGGCTACATTGGAAGATGATGAAGCCACTTATTTGGCGTTAATAACTAAATTGGAGAAGAAATCAAAAGATAAATCCCGTAGTCCAATAGGTGGAACACAATATGCTACCGGCTATTTATACGGTGGTTATTTTACGGAATATTATGTTCGTTTTTATCCTTATCAAAGGGCTGATATTGATATAAATGGATCAACTTCCGATATTGATTTGTATGTGTATGACAGTTATGGAAATTTGATAGTCAGCAATACGAATAGTTATTATAATCCAGGTGTATATTTTACTCCGAATTGTGATTGTATATATACAATTAAAGTTTGGAATAGGGGAGGGTATGCAACAAGTTATTCTATAACAGCGTATTGATTTTTTACAAAACAAAAACGGTTTGTTTGATAGTTTTTTATTGAACAAACCGTTTTATTAATGAAATATTCAATGAATAAAATATGCATTTCATTTATATTATGTTTTTCTTTTTTATTTTTGAATGCTCAAAATAATTCAGAAGTACAAATTCTAAAACAGGCATCACAGATCATTTATAATAATTCTGTTGCAGAGAAAGATATTAATTTTTTGCGAGAAGTAACCAAAATTATCCCTGAGATTGAATCTGTTACAAATTTGTTAGTAAATAAAACCTATGACAAAAATTTACAAAAACACATCAAGGCACAAACCGCTATCAAAAATAAAATCGGTGAACTGACAAGTAAAAAAGGATACGAATATATAAATGTATTGTATAATCTAGCTGGCTATCACAGTAATTTAGCTAACTACGAAAACGCTCAAAAACTGTATGAAGAAGCGTTCACAATTTTGAATATAGAGTCAAATTCTGAAAGGAAAACAAAATGGGAATATATTATTCATTTTGCTCAAATCCTCAATAGAGATTTTGGCAGAAGTAGTGATGATTTTATGTTGTTGGAAGAAATAACGACAGAAATTAAAAATTATTTGAACTCACATTCACAAGACGAAAGTGATGAAATTATTCTTTTGTGCATAAATGCGCTTATGGGTGGAAATATGCTTCAACAACCTTTTGATGATTATAAAAATTTTTATTCAAAAGGGAAAGATTTAATTGTAAAAAGTCATGGAACACAACAAGAAGGTTTTCTTATTCTTCAATCGACTTATGCTTTAATTCTTGTCAACGAAGGCAAATTTGATGAATCTGAAAATATTATAAACCAAACAATAAAAGACTTTGAAAAACTGTTTGGCAAAGAAAATTTACTAAAATCGTATGAATTATATCATTTGAGTAATATTCAGATGAACAAAGGCGATATTCAAAACGCAATATCAACATTGGAACAAAGTGTGACGATGTTGTCAAAAATATTTGATGAGAGTAATATTAATGTACTAAACCTAAAACGAGAACTTGCAAATGCATTGCTCTATACTGGTAAGAATGGAGTCGTTAAAGCAGGTAAATTACTAGAAGAAATTGCAGAACAAAGCAAAAAAAACAATGGCGAAATCTCTACACAATACATCAGTGCATTGGAAGATCAAATTTATTATTATCAATTTACTGAAAATGTTGAGTCACTGCGTAAAACTTTAAAAAAAGCACACCATTTGGCAAAAGAATTTTCCGAAAAACATAAGTTGGATGCAGGACTTATACTAAATAACCTTTTTGTTTATTACCGAGATATAAACTCGTTTGATGAGGCGATTACAATTTCAGATGAAGCTATGGATATATTGAAAAATATCCCCAAAGGTAAAATTGATTATGCAAATTCACTTGTTAATAAATGTGAGATTTATATGCTTACAGAAAATTTCATCGAAGCCGAAAAATGTTTGAATGAAGCAATCCCTATTCTGAAAAATAGCGGTAATCAGCAATATTATGCTGATGGACTTACTTGGTTGGGAGATGTGTATTCTCGTCAAAATAGAAAAAAAGAAGCTGAAAAAACATTGAAGCAAGCCTACCAAATTTACAAGAAAAATAGTTTGGAAAATACTAAATATTTTGGGCTACTCTTAATAAATTATGGTAATACACTTGTTCAAATTAATAAATTCAAGGAGGCAAAAGAAAAATTTGAAGAAGCAATAAAACTTGCTACTGAAACAGACAATAACTTTCTACTTGGCAATTGCTATCAAAATTATTCGACTTTATTTTATGATCAAAACGATTTTAAAACAGCAATGGAATATCTAAATAAAGCTGACACTTGTTACTTAAAATCTGGTGATAATGGTATTCTTGATCATGCGAGTATTTTAGTTGATAAAAACTATATTTATACTGATTTAGGACAGTATAATGAAGCAAAAAATGCCTTAACAGAAGTGCGGAATATTATTGAGCGAATGAAAGGAAAAACAAGTTATGACTATTTTCAGTCTATAATGAGTTTGTATAATCTTGCCTACAAAATGGGGAATGGAATTGATATGCAAAATTATATTTTTGATATGACTAAGGCATTTTATGAGCAACAAAAACTGGCAAACAATGATATGAATCAAATGTTGAATATTTGCAACTTGGTATTTCCTGCAATGCTTAATTATGTTATAGAATTGCAAATACAAACAGGTATAAATTTTAAAGATGTTTTGGCAACAAGTATTTATGAAAAAGATAAAAAGGATTTTATTGCAAAATATGGACAAGCAGCATTTGATAATTCTATAAATACAGCCAGTTTAATGGTTAATAATTTTGGAGAATGGTTGCTTAATTTCAAAACTGAATTAGAAAACCGAAATAGATACAGCAAGCATGTTTCAAGACTTTTAGGTGATTATTACTATTCTATTTTGTGGGATGATGAAAAAGCCCTGAAATATTATCGTGAATTTATGGATGGACAAGATAAAAACTCCCAAACTTACGCAGCAGGATTGCACAAACTTTCACAAGTTTATAATTCAAAAGGCGATTATCAATTGGCTGCGGTTTATGAAAAACAATGTATTGATTTGCACAAAAAATTTGTGAGTGACAAAAGTATTGATTTGTCATATCCGCTATATAATTTATCATTCAATTATTATAAAGCAAAAAAATATCCACAGGCATTTCAGGCAGCAAAAGAGCGTTTTGAAATTCTACAACCCAATATTAGTACACTTTTCAACACAATGAACGAAAACGATCGTTTAGCTCTGTCAATAAAATACGGCACAAATGCACGAGATATTTATGATTTGCTTTCCGTTTATCCACAAGACGAGGTTACTCAAATAGCTTACAATGCAGCCTTATACTACAAAGGATTGCTTTTGCGATCGTCAAACCAAATTCGCCAATCAATTTATAATTCAAAAAACAACGATTTAATAAGCGGTTACGATCAGTTGATAAAAATACGAAAACAACTACAATCAATGCCTGATATGATGAGTCGTTATACCGCACAAGACACTGTTGGCTATCTTGAAATTAGGAAGTTATATGAACGAGTAGATAGTTTGGATTGGTATTTAACACAGAATTCCACTGTTTATCGCAATGCTGAACAAGCAAAAACGCCTAAATGGACAGATGTGCGTAATAACCTAAAAAATAATGAAGCTGCAATCGAATTTATTATTTCAACAGACACAACCAATAATTGTAATTGTCAATATGGTGCCTTAATTTTGAAGAAAGATGTGAAAGTACCTATTTATGTACCCATGTTTAACTACAAAGATTTGGCAGAAATCATATCTTCGGCAGAGACTAAATATAGTGACAAAGGTAGTACGACTCGAACACAAGATATTTGTAAATATTTATATTTAAATAGAAATGCCTCAGGCAAGGGCAAGGAAATGTATGATTTGATTTGGAAACCGATAGCCGAAGAATTAGATTCTACTATTTCTACAATTTATTATTCGCCGGTTGGGATGCTTTATACCATTGCTTTATCGGCATTGACAAACGAAAATAATAAAACGCTTTTCGATCTTTATGATTTAAGATTGGTTTCAAGCACAGGGTATATTGTAAATCAATCTAATAATATCTCTAAAATTCAGAATGCTCAAATTTATGGCGGCATCAGATATGATGCGGTAAAGGAGCGATGTAAAGACGATTGGAAATGTTTGGAAGGTTCAAAAATAGAATCTGTTACCATCGATAGTATATTTAAACAGCATAATCTTGTTTCTGATCTTTATACCGATTTACAAGCAACAGAAGATATTGTTAGAAAAAATAATAATAATGACAGTCCCTCGTTGCTTTTATTTGCCACACATGGTTATTATGCAGGAGAAGGAATGGAAAACAATGATGTTTATCGCTCGTTTTATACTCAACTTTCAAACAATCAATTAACGCCAATGAAACGGGGAGGGTTGGTTCTATCTGATGCAAATCCTGTTTGGCATAATGAAGTAAAGCGCCCAGAAGAAAATGATGGTATATTATTAGCAGAAGAAATTGCTGAATTGAATTTGAACAATACCGATTTGGCTGTACTTTCAGCATGTGAAACAGGGTTAGGTAATGTTAGTGAAACTGAGGGTGTTTTTGGACTGCAAAGAGGATTCAGGCTGTCGGGTGTTAAAAGTATTGTAATGTCTCTCTGGAGAGTTCATGATGAGGTAGGGAAAGAGTTTATGATAGAGTTTTTTAATTACCTTTTGTCAGGAAAAGAGAAGCATGAAGCATTTCGTGTAACACAGCAAATATTACGCAAAAAATACCCTAATAATCCATATAAGTGGGCTGTTTATGTGATGTTGGATTAAAAATAAGAATATGTGTGATGGAAAAATCTAAATATAGGGCTTTCTTGGTTATTCCTTTAAAATAACACTATAATTGCTTTTATGAAAAAAGCTATATTTTTTCTGTTATATACAATTGCCTGTATTTTATGGTTATATGGTTCTCTGTATTTATGGGCATGGTTATTCTATAGTACGGTACTTGCCTATGTATTGCTTTCTTTAGCAGCTTTTGTATTACCTTTTGTTATTCTTGTTTATCTATTGAAAAAGAATAACTATTTTTCAGTCAAAACAAAAAAGAGAATGATTCTAATAGGGATATTCTCTTTTTTTATTTACATAGTACCTATGTATTTGGTTTGGGGGCAGTACGATTGGCATTTTTATGTAGATAACAGTACAAAAAAAGAGGTAGAATTTATAATTAATGATAAAGTTTATCCTATTGCAGCAAACCACCAAACCCATTATGAGTTTGACGCAATTAAAATTCATAGCCCTACCGTTTCAATAAACTATAAGGGGAAAATATACCACTTTGAAAATCCCGGACAATACGTTTTCAATGTAGACGCACTCAATAGTTATTATATTGTAAGGCATGAGGTTTGCTACCAACAACCGATCTTGCAGGATTTGAATTATAGTTTCAGCTTAACAGATAGTATTGTAGATACTATTTATGGTCAGATGTTTTTCAATATACCTTGCCGGATTGACAAATGGTTTGCATACCCCAATGAAATCAATGTACAAGTAACCAAAAATAAAGATGGAGAAGAAATACGACGTGATGAACCGCAGCAAATCTATTCCATTCAAAGGATTCCGGAATACGAGCAATCAATAATATCCTCAAATATGTAATAAATGAAAGCAAGAATTTTTCTTATTCTATTTTTTTTTAACTCAATTTGTTATGCCCAAACCACCGAAAAGTACGACAGCATACTATTTTCAAAAGGTTTGGCCGCTGTTCAATTGAACGGTAAATGGGGTTATATGGATGAAAATAAAAAATGGGTTGTTCCTGCTATATACGATAAGGTTGCTCATTTTTATAATCGATTTGCTATGGTCTCCATAGGCAGTCGTATAGGGTTGATAAATAATAGGGGAGAGGAGGTCGTAAAACCTGCATATGACTGGATTTATTATATGAACAAAAATCCTGATTTTATAAGCTTGGGCGTCGATTTTATGGAAGATGAAGAAAACGATAGCGAATATGTGAAAACTTATTTGAATGAAAAGTATGGAATTATTCATAAACCAACAGGAACGGTGATTTTACCAAATGAATATAAGGAAATCCATTTCTTTTCCGATAAGCTGTTTAAAGTAAAAGTAAATCAAAACTATGGCTTGTATGATATAAAAGGCAAAGAAATACTACCACCTGTTTATGATAATATAGACTCTTTTTCCGATGGGGTGGCTCGTGTAAGATTGGGCATCAAATACGGATTAATTAATGAAGAAGGTAAAATAGTGGTTCAGCCTAAATACGATTATATGGGCAATTTTGAAAAAGGCATCTGCCAAGTTTATGTATGGCTAAGAGATATGTCCTTGATAAAATATTCAATTCTTGACAAAAAGGGTAATGAATACGAAACCACGGAAGAAGCCATAAAAGCAGGGGTTGTAAAATAGGAATCAGGAATGAAACAGCCGAGACTTTTCTAAGATTAGGAATTACAAATTTTGAATTTTAAATTGAAAAAACTCATAATTCATTACTCATAACTAAAATAAACTGTACCATTATTTATTTTTAATTCTTAATTGTTCATTAAATAGAAATTGTCCCACAGCGAAAAACATTCATCATTCATCATTCATAACTCATCGTTAAAAAAAGCTTGGTTCAGTTATGCTTCACAATGATGTGCTATTTAGCTTTTGCTCTTCATCTTACACCTTTTACCTAAAAAGGCTGTTCTTTTTTCATTATTAGTTTTTCATTTTTCATTAAAAAATGGTAATTTTGCAAAAAGAAATACACTATGCTTTTAGATAACACAAAATTCATAGGCGAAGGACTTACATACGATGATGTCCTTTTAGTTCCTGCTTATTCAGAAGTACTTCCACGCCAAGTTGAAACTTCGTCATTCTTTACCCGAAACATAAAAATCAACATTCCGATTGTTTCCGCAGCAATGGACACGGTAACCGAAGCCGAAATGGCTATTGCCATTGCACAGGAAGGCGGTATTGGCGTATTGCACAAAAATATGTCCATTGAACAACAAGCCATGGAAGTGGTAAAGGTGAAACGTGCCGAAAACGGCATGATTATCAATCCCATCACATTGACAAAAAACGCCATTGTACAAGATGCATTGAACATGATGAGAGAATACAGTATTGGCGGTATTCCTGTGGTTGACGAAGACGGAAAACTGATAGGCATTGTCACCAATCGCGATTTGCGTTTTGAACGCAATGTCCGTCGCCCTATTGTGGAAATCATGACCAAAGAGGTGATTTCAACGTCGGAATTTACCGATTTTGAAAAAGCTGCCGATATTTTGCAAACCCACAGAATTGAAAAACTTCCTGTGGTAAACAAAAACGGACAATTGGTAGGATTGATTACTTATCGCGATATTATTAAGTTGAAAGAACATCCCGAAGCGTGCAAAGATGAAAAAGGACGTTTGCGCGTGGCTGCTGCCGTAGGAACTGCACCCAACACCATGGACAGAATCGATGAGTTGGTAAAAGCCGGTGTGGATGCCATTTCCATAGATACTGCCCACGGACATTCTGCCGGCGTTATTGATTTGGCAAAACGTGTAAAAAGAAAATACCCAAACATTGATGTAGTGGTTGGAAATATTGCCACAGGCGAAGCCGCTTTGGCTTTGGCGAATGCCGGCGCCGATGGTGTAAAAGTGGGCATAGGGCCCGGTTCTATTTGCACCACACGTATTATTGCCGGAATTGGAATGCCACAGCTTACTGCCGTTTATGATGTGGCAAAAGCTTTGAAAGGAACCGAAATTCCTGTGATTGCCGACGGCGGAATCCGCTATTCGGGCGACATTGTAAAGGCTTTAGCTGCCGGTGCAAGTTCCATTATGGCCGGTTCTTTGTTGGCCGGAGTGGAGGAGTCACCCGGCGAAACCATTATTTTCGAAGGCCGTAAATACAAATCCTATCGTGGAATGGGTTCGCTCGATGCCATGCAAATGGGTTCCAAAGATCGTTATTTCCAAGATAGTGAGGATGATATTAAAAAATTGGTTCCCGAAGGAATTGTCGGCCGTGTGGCCTATAAAGGAACGGCTGCCGAAGTGCTTCACCAATTGGTGGGCGGTTTAAGAGCCGGAATGGGATATACAGGTTCTGCTAATATTGCCATGTTGAAAAAGGCAAAATTTGTACGGATTACGGCCGCAGGCTATGCCGAAAGCCATCCGCACGATGTTACCATTACTCGTGAGGCGCCGAATTATTCACGATAAAAAGGTTTAGCAACTCAATATATTTGTACGATTGTCGTTATAAGGCAGTCGTACAAATTTGTTTATAAGGTTTAGTTGTTTTGTGTATTTTAAAATTTACAATATGAGATTGTTACAAAGATCAATAGCGTTTTCTCTTTTTTGCGGAAGCTTGAGTATGGCCGCTTTTGCTCAACAAAATCCCGACAATATTTTGTTGACCATTGACAAAACCCAATATGGAAAAGAAGAGGTTTTGAAGCAATACAAAAAAAATCTTTCGGACACCAATGCCCCAGTTAACAAAAAAGATTTTAGTGAATATGTGGATTTGTTTCTCAATTACAAACTCAAAATTTTGGAAGCCAAAGAATTGAGAATAGATACCTTGAAGTCTTTTACCAAAGAGTATACCGATTATCGCAACGAAATTAAGGAACCTTATTTGCGAAACGACAGTATTTTTACAGCTTTTGTAAAACAGGCCTATGAACATGGAAAATCGGCTGTGCGTGTAAGCCACCTTTTAGTAAAATCGGAATACGGAAGCTCTGCGAAAGATACTTTAATTGCCTACAAAAAAATTCAAGAAATCAAAAAACGTTTGAATAAAGGCGAGGATTTTGAAAAATTGATTGTCGAACTTTCCGAAGACCCCACAGCACATGATACCAAAGACCCACAAAGCGGCGAAATGCTGAAAGGAAACAAGGGCGATTTGGGGTATTTCAGCACTTTTGAAATCCTTTATCCCATTGAAGAAACAGCCTATTCATTGAAGTTGAATCAGATTTCGGCTCCCATCAAAACCGATATAGGTTACCATATTTTAAAATTGACCAATCAAATTCCTTTAAAAGGTTCGGAATTTACTTTGCAACATATTTGGACAGGAGATGATTCTGTAAGGGCCTTGGGGTTGGCTCAGGCAGCCTACAGCGAACTGAATGCAGGAAAGGATTTTACCGATGTGGCAAAAAAATACAGCGTGATAGCCGGAACGGAGTATGACAATGGATTTTTGTACAATAAAAAGCCATCCCAATTGCTTCCCGACTATTTGGAAAAAATTGAAAATATGGAAGAAGGCGGATATACAGCGCCTTTTAAAACAAAATACGGTTGGCATATCATAAAACTCGTATCAGTACAACCTTTCCTCGATTTTATTGATCAGGAACAAAACATAGGTTTCCGTATCAGTAGAGATGAAAGAGGTACCATTGCTAAAACATTATTTCTGAATCAATTGAAGAAAGAACAAGGCTTTAAAGAAAACAGAAAATCTTTGGAAGAAATGCGGCCTTATTTTAATGATTCCATTTTCTTGAACGAATGGTCTTATCCTGCCTCTGCAAAATTGGATAAAGAAATCTTTACTTTTTCCGGAAAATCGTATAAACAAAAAGATTTTGCCGATTTTATCATTGGTACGCAAACCAGAAGCAAAAGGCGTGTGGATTTAGATTTTCTTTATAATGGGCTTTACAACGAATATGTTGAAAAAATTTGTACGGATTTTGAAGATGCTCGTTTGGAAGAAAAATATCCGGCTTTTAAAGAATTGCTGGACAATTATAAAGAAGGGCTTTTGATTTTTGCCATCAACGACAGAATGGTTTGGTCGAAAGCAATGATTGACACAAACGGCTTGAATAACTTCTACGAAGCCAACAAGAATAGCCACTTTACAACAAATCCCGATTCTGTGGCGCAAAATTTTTATATGTGGCGCGAACGGGCTGATATCACGCTTTGGAAGTTTAACAACAACGTTTTAACAGAAGAAAAAGCCTTGAAAGTTTTGCAAACTGCGCAAAAAAAATCGTGGACTGCTGCAAAAACCTATGAAGAATTGTTGAAAAAAGCCGGAATAAAAAAGGATTCCGATACCAATATTACTCAAGAATGGGGGCTTTACGAATTTGCAGAACAGCAAGTTTTGAGCACAGATTTATGGAAAAAAGGCCTTTTTGTGGTTTCCACGGACAAATCTACCGGAAGTTTTTCGATTGCAGATGTTCACGAAATCCGCAAACCGGAACTGAAATCTTTGTTCGATGCCAAAGGTTACTACATCAGCGACTATCAGAATTTTCTTGAAAAACAATGGATTGAGTCTTTGCGCAAAAAATATTCGTTCACAGTCAATACCCAAATTTTGAACACAATAGGAAACTAATGGCGAAATATTTTTCTTACATAATCTTGTCGGTATTTCTGCTTTTTTCCGCTTGCGGAAATAATGGAAAAAATTCTGATAATCAAAAACTTTTGGCAGAAGTTTTTGATTATTCATTATATATGGACGAGGTAAACGAAGTCATTCCTGATGGTCTTTCGTCCCAAGACAGTGCACAATTTGTAAAAAATTATATTCAGCAATGGGTTGAAAATAAGCTGATTCTCGAAAAAGCCAAAGAAAATATCAGTGAAAATTTCGACAAAGAATTGGAAATCTATAAAAATTCGTTGATTTTATACGAATATCAAAAAGAAATTATAGGACAACTGCTTGATACTGTAGTTTCTGATGAAGAAGCCGAAGCCTATTACGAAAAAAATAAAGATAATTTCCTGCTGAAAGACAACATTGTAAAGGTGCTTTATGTGAAGCTGGAAAAACAGGATAAAAATATTGGCAAAATGGCGTCATTATTGCAACGCCAAAGCCTTTCGGATAAAGAAGCCTTGGAATTGGAAAATTTGGTAGCGCGTTCGGCTGTCAATTATTTTTTAGATACACAAAAATGGTTGCTATTTAGCGATTTAGTAAAAGAAATCCCAATTGAAACGTACAATCAGGAAAACTTTTTGAAAAACAATCGTTTTATTAAAATAGCCGACAATGATTATGTATATTTAGTTGATATTATAGATTTTAAGATCAAAGAAAGCGTTTCACCTTTTTCGCTTGAAAAAGAAAGAATTAGGGAAGTTATTTTGAATAAACGTAAATTCGAAATTCTTTCCAATTTACAAAAAGAGTTATTGAAGGAAGCAGAAAATAAAGGGAATGTAAAAATTTACACAAAATAGATTTGATAGAAATTTTGAAATAAAAATAATTATGAAATACAGAATTCAATTTTTGATAGTAGCTTTTGTTTGTTTGTTTACCGCAAAAGGTTTTTCCCAACAGGCCGGCGAACCGCAAGTTATTGACAAAGTGGTGGCTGTCATTGGAAAAAATATCATCAAATATTCCGATGTAGAGGCTTACTACCTTCAAGCAAAAGCGCAAAGCGGTGGCTCTGCTTCATTAGATAGATGTAAAATATTGGAAACATTTCTATTAAATAAATTGTTGCTTCAACAGGCTTATTTGGATAGCGCCACTGTCGATAATCAAATGATTGAAGCGACAGTAGATGAACGTGTTCGTGCTATGATTAGTTACTATGGAAGTAAGGAAGTGGTAGAAAAAGAATCGGGGAAAACAATCAATGAAATTAAGGAACAATACAAGGATTTGTACAGGGAAAACATGCTGATTCAGCAAACGCAAAGAAGCCTTACGTCGAGTGTGAAAGTTACGCCCAAAGATGTGACTGCTTATTTTGAGAAAATTCCGGCGGACAGTTTGCCCATTATTCCCACGGAATACGAGATTTGCGAAATTATGAAAATTCCTGAAGTAAATTTTGAAGAACGTGAAAATGTTCGTAATCAGTTGAATGTTTTGCGGGAAAGAATTTTGAAAGGCGAAAGTTTTTCTACTTTGGCAACGCTTTATTCGCAAGATCCTGCTTCTGCAAAGAATGGGGGAGAGTTAGGTTTTTTCTCTCGTGGCGATATGGTTACGGAATTTGAAACGGCAGCTTTTGGGCTTTTGCCGGGCGAAGTTTCGCCGGTTACGGAAACCAAATACGGCTTTCACATTATCCAAATGATCGAAAAACGTGGCGATATGCTCAATGCACGTCATATTTTATTGCGCCCCAAAGTTTCGCCTTATGATTTGCAAAATGCGAAAAACCAATTGGATAGCATTGCAAATTTAATTAAATCGGGAACTTATACTTTTGACAAAGCGGCTTTCCTTTTTTCCGATTCACCTACCAAAAACAATGGCGGTTTGGTTTCTAATCCCGAAACAGCTACGTCTAAATTTACAGATGTTGTAGCAAAAAATTATTTTAATTACGACATTTCAAACCTTGCGGTAGGCGACCTTTCACCGGTATTGCCAACCAAAGACGAATTGCAAAACGATTGTTACCGTGTTTTGTATCTGAAAACGAAAGTCCCTGAACACAAGGCCAATTTGAAAGATGACTACAATCGCATTTACCAAGAAGTTTTGCAAGAAGCGCAAATGGAAGAATTGTCGAAATGGTGTGTTAAGAAAAAAGACAAAGTCTATATAAAAATCAATGAACCGTTTAAGGATTGCGAGTTTGATGTAGATTGGACAAACAAAAGAAAATAAAAATTGTTAATCATAAATTTTAGAGCAGAAGAGAATGGAAAATCATTCAGAAGTTGAATTATTGAAAGGTTTGAACGAAAAATATCAAACCCTGAAATCAGAGATAGCCAAAGTAATTGTTGGACAGGATAAAGTGGTGGAAAATGTATTGTTGTCCATTTTTGGCGGCGGACATTGTTTGTTGGTAGGGGTTCCCGGTTTGGCAAAAACTTTGACGGTAAGCACGTTGGCAAAAGTCTTGGGATTAAAATACAGCCGCATCCAGTTTACTCCCGACCTAATGCCGTCGGATATTACCGGAACCGAAATTTTGGACGAAAGCAGAAAATTCAAATTTATTCATGGCCCCATTTTCGGAAATGTGATTCTGGCGGATGAAATTAACCGTACGCCACCCAAAACGCAAGCGGCTTTGCTTGAAGCCATGCAAGAAAAATCGGTAACCATTTCGAATGAAACGCACCGTTTGCCTGCGCCGTTTTTTGTGTTGGCAACCCAAAACCCGATTGAACAGGAAGGAACCTATCCTTTGCCCGAAGCGCAGTTAGACCGTTTTATGTTCAATATCAAATTGGATTATCCCACTTTTGACGAAGAAATTCAAATTCTGAAAACCACCACAAGACCTCAAAACCAAGAATTGAATGTGGTTTTGTCGGCAACGGAAATTGAAACCTATCAAAATATTATCCGCAATATTCCGGTTGCAGACAATGTGTATGAGTATATTGTCCGTTTGGTTACATCGACCCGTAACAATATCCCGTCGGCAAATCCTTTGGCAAAAAAATATATTTCGTGGGGCGCAGGGCCTCGCGCTTCGCAATATTTGGTAATTGGCGCAAAAACTCATGCCGCTTTGCACGGCAAATTTTCACCCGATATTGAAAATGTAAAAGCCATTGCCAAAGAAGTGCTAAGGCATCGTGTGGTTTTGAATTACAGTGCAGAATCCGAGGGTGTTACAGTCGATGGTTTGATAGACGAATTGCTGAAAAATAATTAATTTTGAAAAGTTTTTCAAAACACAGAATCTAAAAAACGAACAAATGAAAAAAACAGTATTTCTTTCTTTTTTCTTCTTTGCGTTGTTATTGACTCAATCCAAAGCTCAGACAGGTATTTACATTCCTTTGGCGCCGGGCGCACGTCCCAGTTTGCAGGAAATGCAAAGGCCCAGCCAGTTCGAAGTCCTTGTCAGTTTTGAAAAGGGTTCCATGCGGTATTCGTTGGACGCTATTGATATTTTGGATTCTGTTTACAAGATGTCTTTTGCCAAAGAAAATCCTCATTTTTATCGTTTGGAAATTACAGGCTATGACGATGGGGACAGCATTAATGCTGAAAACAACACATTGGCAAGAGACCGTGTAGAAACGGTGTACAACTATTTTTTGGCGCGTACCAAAACAACCGATTATTTGGTGAGAACGGCTTACAATGAATTTTATGGCTCTTGTGGTGGTATCGAAAAGGAATTGGTGCGCTACAAGGTTCCTGTGGATTTTAACTATGTTTCTTTGATTAATTTAAAAGAAACGGAAAAAACTTTTGGGAAAAATATTCCCTTGTCGGGAAAAGTGAGGATGAAGTTTATTTCGGATACCAAAGCCTGTTTGGGCGATTTCAGCAATTGCTACATTCCCCGCCAAGATACAATTATAAGAAGTTCTTACAGCAATGTAATGTTGTCGAAAGGGTGTCTGTACCAAAAACTGCATACCAAAGACAGTTGTAACTCCCAATTGACTTTTTCCATTGAAGAACATTTGGACCACAGAAAAATTATTGAAAACTACTTTTTGGTACCCAATCCTAAACAGTTGATTGTTCAATGTGGTTATTTTATTTTGCGTAGCGACCATAAAATAAAATATGGCGAATGCAAAAATGCTTTGACGGATTCTATTTTCCTTCGATTTCCGGCTACAGCCGAACAATTGGAAAATAAAATAAAATTTATAGGAAAAGTTTATACAGATAAAGATGTGCAGTTCAAAGCCTTGAAAACTAAAAAAATATCATCGAAAATTTCTCCCGGTATTCAGTGTGCAATTAATCCTACTCAAATAGATACTATATTTATAGGTAAAAGAATAACAGAAGAAGAGTTGAAAGACTATTTTTATCCGGCCAAAGAAAATGAACCCGGCGCTTTCAGAGCAAAAGGTAAGTTTTACAAAGCTTTCAAATATGATAAAAACGGCGAAATGATTCTTCGTAAAGAATTCGAGAAACTTTTCAGGATTTCAGAAGAGGAAACGATAGACTTGGATGCTGTGAACGAGGAAGAAGAAGTGGATTGAGTGGGAAAAAATAAAAGGATTGTTATTCCTGAACGTATACCAAGCAGATGGAAGCATATTTGAAATGCCCTTTTATAGAGAATCTTAACAAAAAAGCGAAATTGTATTTACAATTTCGCTTTTTTGTTTCTACTGAAAATAGGCTTTATTCTGCTGCGCAAGCAGATTGTTCAATTTCCATTTTATATTCGCCTAAAATTTTGGGGTCGAAGTTGTCGATATAAGAAGCGGCTTCGTTGTTTTTTCCCCAACCCAAATTGATGAATATTTCGGCTGAACGTTTGTAGCAATCGCAACGGTTGGCATCTAACAATAATAAATAACCCATGATGATATAACCGGCCATTTCGACCATGCGGCGTGCGTGGAAATCATAAATTTCTGAAGTACTACCTAAAGCGCTTACCTTTTCAACCGTAGCTTCAAATTGAGCAGTCATGGTAATCAATTTTGTGCGCAAGTATTCCAAATTCGGCTTAATTTCCATAGCTTGGTATTCCTGAATGCGTTTCAAATAGGAACCATTTCCAATACCGCGAATCGCCGCTACCACTTGTAATTGAGATGTTCCTTCGTAAATGGTTAAAATACGAGCGTCACGATACATACGTTCGCAAGGATAATCTTTCATAAAACCCGAACCACCATGTACTTGAATAGAATCATAAGCAATTTGGTTGGCATATTCACTCGAAAATAATTTTAACATCGGCGTGAATATATCCGCCAAACGTTGATAGTATTTCAAATCGGTTTTTTCATCGGCGGTCAATTGCGTTTCTTTGCTCTTCATATCCAAAATTTTGTACACATCCACAAAACGGGCTGTTTCGTACAAAATAGAACGGATGGCATCGGTTTTGGCACGCATATTCGACAATAATTCATATACTTGAGGGAAACGTGCAATAGGTTTACCGAATTGTTCACGTTCTTGAGCATATTTATAAGCTTCGCGGAAAGATGCTTCTGCCAATCCAACCGATTGAGCACCAACGCCCAAACGTGCGCCATTCATCAACGACATTACATATTTGATCAAACCTAATTTGCGGTCGCCTACAATTTGTGCAGGAGCATTATTGAAAACCAATTCGGCAGTAGGTGAACCTTTGATACCCAATTTATTTTCGATACGGCGAACAGTAACGGCTTTGTGTTTACGGTCGTAAACAAAGTATGATAAACCACGGCCATCGTTAGTTCCTTCTTCCGAACGGGCTAAAACCAATTTAATATCGGCATCGCCATTGGTGATAAAACGTTTTACGCCATTCAAACGCCAACATTTCGAAGCTTCGTCCCAAGTAGCTTTTAATTGTACGGCTTGCAAATCTGAGCCTGCATCGGGTTCGGTCAAGTCCATAGAACAGGTAAACCCTTGATTGATACGAGGCAAAAATTCTTTTTTAATTTCTTCCGAAGCAAATTCGTGGATAGTTTCGGCACAGTCTTGCAATCCCCAAATGTTGGCAAAACCTGCATCGGCACGCGATACAATTTCGGCAGCCATTACATAAGGAACATAAGAAAAGTTCAAACCGCCATATTCGCGAGGCAACGACATGCCATACAAACCGGCATCGCGCAAAGCTTCGTGATTTTTTTGAGTTCCGGCAGCATAAACAACGGCATTGTTTTCTACTCTTGGACCTTCATGGTCAACACTTTCAGCGTTTGGCGCCAAAACGTTTCCCGAAATTTCGCCGACAATTTCCAAAACTTTGTCGTAGCTATCGATAGCATCTTCAAAATCTACCGGCGCTTCGGCATAAATATCTTTTTCTGCGTAATTATTTTCTTTTAGACTTACGATTTTTTCCATCAACGGATGTTGTAAATGGAACTTTAGGGCATCGTTGTCTGTATAAAAATTTTCCATATTATTTGATTTTTAATATTCTATATTTGTTTTTCTGTAGTTTTACTTTAGATGATTAAAACTACTTATTGGGTATCTTTTTGTTTCAGAATATCCCTGATTTCGGCAAGCAGAATTTCTTCTTTACTTGGTTCCGGTTCAACTGATGGAGCTGGTGCAGCTTCTTTCTTTTGGTACAATTTATTAATAATTTTTACCACCAAAAAGATTGAAAAAGCAATGATAACGAAATCGAAAATAACTTGTAGAAAATTACCGTAATTCAACGTTACGGCATTCACTGCATTTCCGGCTGCATCAACGGTTGCGTCTTTCAGCGTGATTTTTAAATCCGTGAAATTTACACCACCAACCACCAAGCCTATGGCAGGCATGATAAGGTCAGAAACGACAGACGTTACAATTTTCCCAAAAGCACCACCAAGCACAACTCCCACTGCCATGTCTATGACGTTGCCACGCATGGCAAATTGCTTGAATTCTTGGAATATTTTCACTTTCATTTTCTATCTATGCTTATTAAACGTTATGATATTTTTAATAAACAATGAGCAATGTTAAAAAACTCATTGTTTATGATTTATCATTTATTTAGTATTTGCTTTATAGTATTTAATCATTTTGGGTAAGATATCCGTTACATCACCAACGATGCTGTAGTCTGCAATAGCATTTATAGGAGCTTTAGGATCGGTGTTGATGGAAATAATTTTTGCCGATTGATCCATGCCCGCACGATGTTGCACTGCACCCGAAATTCCACAAGCAATATACAATTTAGGACGAACAGTAACACCGGTTTGTCCTACTTGGCGTTCGTGTTCGGTAAAACCTCCGTCCACAGCAGCACGAGTTGCGCCTACTTCACCACCAATCAGTTCAGCCAATTCCTGCAAAAGTTTGAAATTTTCCTTGTTACCCATTCCATAGCCACCGGCTACAATGATTTGTGCATTTTTAATATTGATTTTTTGTTGTTCAATATGGCGATGGAGAATTTTTAGTGCAAAATCTTCGTTGGTAACATATTTTACAACTTCCAATTTGTTCAATTTTCCGGTATGTGAAGCATTGTAAACTTCCTTTTTCATAACACCTTCGCGAACAGTCGCCATTTGGGGGCGAGTTTCCGGATTGATGATGGTAGCAATAATATTACCGCCAAAAGCAGGACGGATTTGATACAAAAGTTGTGAATATTCTTTTC
>JAVBMO010000066.1:0-14533 GCA_031552355.1 Bacteroidales bacterium
ATATCATGAATATACAAGGTTGGCTAAGAGGAATACATCATCATTGTACCAAAGAAAGACTTCAGGGCTATCTTGATGAATACCATTTTAGGTATAATAGGAGGAACAATATGGATACAATATTTGATGTACTCATAAAAAGATGGTTAAAAATGAGCCAATCAGGCTTAAACAAGGAAATTAAACAGTGTGGTCTAAGCGATTATACCAATGAGAAGATTTGGAAATGAAGAAATGTTTTTAATTTTCAAATTGTCGAATCGCCAAATTTTCAAATTAGTGTATCCGGCTGTTCGATTCCTAATTCCTAATTCAGGAAAAAGGGATAACTTTGGCAAAAGTTAAAGAGTATAAAACAATCCCTAATAATTGTCGAATGAGTATTTTAATCAAAGAAGTTCTTCTGAACAACGAAACTACAGACATTTATATAGACGGCAACCAAATCAAGACTATTGGCAAAAATTTGGCTGTCGCTGCCGATAAGGTAATTTCGGGCAAAAACAAAGCTGCCATTCCCGGATTTATAAATGGGCACGGACATGCTGCCATGACCCTTTTCCGTGGCTTTGGCGACGATATGCCTTTGGAAAGTTGGTTGCAGGAAAAAATCTGGCCACAAGAAGCCAAGCTGACCGAAGAAGACGTATATTGGGGCTCAAAATTGGCCTGTTTGGAAATGATTAAAAGCGGTACGACTTGTTTCAACGATATGTATTGGTTTTTTGAGGCCACAGTAAAGGCCGTGGAAGAAATGGGCATACGCGCTTTTTTGTCGCAAGCCGTCATAGACCTTTTCGATGAAAAGAAAACCAAACAAATCCAGATAGACATTCCCAAATGGCACGAAATTGCCCAAAAGTGGAACAACAGAATCGAATTTACATTGGGTTTGCATTCCATCTACACCGTTTCTGCCGAAACATTCAAGTGGAGCCACGAATACGCCAAAGCAAACAATCTTCTTATCCACATGCACATTGCCGAAACTCAAACGGAATACGATAATTCCATCAAAAATTTTGGCTTAAGCCCTGTACAATACTTGAACAAACTGGGTGTATTGTCGCCCAATCTGATTGTTGTCCATTGCCTTTGGGTCGATGAAACGGATATTCAACTTTTGGCCGATAATGGGGTAAAAGTGATACATAATCCGGCGTCGAATCTGAAATTGTCGTCGGGTTACCAATTCCGGTACGAAGAAATGAAAAAAGCCGGATTGACGATAGGCTTGGGAACCGACGGCTGTGCGTCGTCTAACAATTTGGATATGCTGGAAGCTGCAAAGCTGGCTTCCTTATTGCAAAAAGCTTGGCGTTTTGACCCAACCGCCATGCCTGCCGAAGAAGCTTTTTACTGTGCCACGGAAGCCGGCGGCGAAGTGTTCAACAAAAAAACAGGGAAAATTCAGGAAGGCTATTTGGCCGACTTGTGTTTGGTGGATTTAAAACAGCCTACACTTGTGCCGAATTTCAATTTAACATCAAACTTGGTGTATTCTGCGAATGGAAGCTGTGTGGATACCGTAATCTGCGATGGAAAAATGGTGATGGAAAACAAATATGTTTCCGGCGAAGAAGAAATTATAGAAAATGCTTCCAAAGCAGCCAGCAACTTGGTTGCAAGAACATAAGATTTCTTTAATAGGCACAGAACTATTTACCACATAGACACAATAGATACACATAGCGTTCTATGATTTCTATGTGCCTATATGTGGTTTACCATCTGTTCAATTCAAAATTCAGGAAAATCCTGTCTAAATAGAACGCATGTTTAAAATTTCAACAGTTACGCAACAACGAGGAACTTTTCTCAATTTTTTTTTGTCTTTAATGCTGTAAAACATTAAAAATTTAATTCAAAAAAATAAAATGGATACAGAGATTTTGACAAAACTGTTGGATAAAGCTACAGACTGGGTGATTCAATCGGGCGGAAAGCTTTTAATAGCCATACTTGTCCTTTGGATAGGCTGGTATGTCATTAAATTCATCCGAAAAATGTTTGCTAAGGCGTTGGCAAAACGTGAAATAGACGCCTCTTTACGAGGTTTCTTCATTACAGCCATAGATGCTGTACTCAAAGTCCTGTTAATTATTACTGCCATGTCGATGGTGGGAATCGAAGTAACTTCATTCATTGCCATTTTGGGAGCTGCCGGTTTGGCTGTGGGGATTGCTTTGCAAGGAACATTACAAAATTTTGCCGGTGGCGTCATTATCTTATTGTTACGGCCTTATAAAGTTGGCGATTATATTGAAACTGGTTCTTTTTCCGGTTCCGTAAAACACATTCAGATATTCCACACTTTGCTTACCACTCCCGACAATAAACAAATTATTATTCCCAATAGCGAATTGGCTACAAAATCGTTAATCAATTATACAAAACAAGATACTCGCCGTGTGGATTTTCATGTGGAAATTGCTTATGGCGAACCTGTGGAAAAAACCCGTGAATTGTTGCTTAACCTGGCAACGTCCGAAGCTTTGGTAATTCAAGAAGAAGCTTTGAAACCTGTTGCGGTTACCACCTCTGTTTCGGATAATTCCGTAACTTTGTCGTTGCGCGTTTGGACTAAAACGGAAAATTATTGGGATGTAGATGCTTTTTTGAGGGAAAATATCTACAAAGAATTGATTGCAAATAATATTCAACGTCCATCGCCACAATTGCAAGTAAGCATGGCAAACAAATAACCCATGCGCTTTAATTCTTCGTTATTAATTTTTCATTATTAATTAAATTGTGGATTCACGTATAGAAAAATTTAAGGAAACAGCCTCTTTTATCTTTAAGATTATTGGCGAAAAACCCGATGTGGGAATTGTTTTGGGAAGCGGTTTGGGAAAACTTGCCGATAAGATTCAAAACCCAATAACCATTCCATATTCCACCATTCCGAATTTTGTAAATTCAACGGCAATGGGGCATAAAGGCAATCTTATTTTTGGCATTTTGGGCGGGAAAAAGGTGCTGGCCATGCAAGGCCGTTTTCATTATTACGAAGGCTATGGAATGGATCAGGTAACGTTTCCCATACGTGTAATGCATTATTTGGGTGTAAAAACCCTTTTTGTTTCCAATGCCGCCGGAGGCGTTAATTACAATTTGAAGGTTGGCGATTTAATGATAATCAGTGACCATATTAATTTATTGCCCAATCCTTTGGTTGGAAAAAATATAGAAGAAATAGGCCCACGCTTTTTGGATATGACCCGGACTTACGACCGTGAAATCATTCGCTTGGCGGAAGAAATAGCTGAAAAAGAAAATATTTCTTTGAAAAAAGGCGTGTATTTGGCCGGCACCGGGCCAACATTTGAAACGCCTGCCGAATATGCTTTTTTCAGAACCATTGGCGCCGATGCCGTGGGAATGTCCACCGTTCCGGAAGTTATTGTGGGTAGGCATTGTGGAATGAAGATTTTCGGCATGTCGGTAATTTCCAACGAAGCTTATGAATTTGCCGACGATTTCGTAAATGACGGAAACGACGTTATTGTTGCGGCCGACAAAGCTGCAGATAAAATGTCTCTGTTGTTTGAGAAAATTATAGAAAAACTGAACTTTTAATTAATTACAAATTATAAACAAAACAAAAAATGAAAAAAAGTACTCTTGTCCTAGGTATTGCTTTGTGCTGTATGGCTTTTATTTCACAGGCACAATTCAAAATCAATCAAAAAACTATTGATGCGGCAGCAAAAACCGCAAAAGCTGCGACCGTTAGTGATGCAGAAGTAATTGGCTATGCCAAAGAATACATCGACTGGATGGATAAAAACAATCCGGTTTGCAAAAACGATAAATATTCAAAACGTTTGGAAAAACTATCTGCCGGTTTGGAAAACCATGACGGTTTAAAATTAAATTTCAAAGCCTACAAAGTAGTCGATGTGAATGCCTTTGCTTGTGCTGATGGAAGTATCCGCGTTTTTGCAGGCTTAATGGATATTATGACCGATGAAGAAATTTTGGGCGTTATTGGACATGAAATAGGCCATGTAAAAAACAACGATATAAAAGATGCTTTCAGAACAGCCTTATTGACTTCGGCATTGAGAGATGCTGCTGCTTCGCAAGGGGGAGCTGCCGCCACTTTGAGCGATTCTCAATTGGGCTCTTTAGGCGAAGCGTTGACAAATGCTCAATTTTCGCAAAAGCAAGAAAAGAAAGCCGATGAATATGGTTATAATTTTTTGAAAGGTTGTGGGAAAAATCCTTGGGCTATGTCTCTGGCTTTTGAACGTTTGAACCAATTGGAAAAAGAATATGGTGCGGATAAATCAGGGAAAATGGATCGATTGATGTCCACCCACCCTGACACTGAAAAACGTGCTAAAACCATGGCAGAAAAAGCAACAAAAGATGGTTTTGCCCGTCCTGAAAACAAAATGCCTGTGGAAGAAAACGCACAACCTGCAGCGCAAAAAAGCAATAAATCTACTAAGAAAAAATAAGTTGTTGAGAGGTTATGAGGTAGAGCCGGATTTCGTTATTCTGAAGTCCGGTTTTTTTATTTCCAAAATTCACACAACTTTTTTGAGGCTTCTTTTATTTGCTCCCGAGCGCTATTGTTCAAGGATTCAAATAATTCAATTTCTATTTCGGGAAGCCCTTTTTTAAGGTTCTTTTTCCATCCGCCGACAACTTCTCCATTCAATATTATAGCCGGTTTGAAAATTCCATTTGAAACAATTATCCGCTTTTGATTTTCCGGCGAAAGTACATCTGTGCGGTCTTTGTAACTGATAATGTATTCATCGAAAGCTGGCAAAAAATGTATAGAATCCTGAGGGATTGCTGCCTGTAAGTTGGCATTGAACCAATAGGTTTTGTTATGGATGGTTTCGGAAATTATATAAGCAGTATTCATTTCAATGGTTTTCTTGGCATCTGTTTTGGTTAAACCCGACCACCAAACAAAATCGTCGATAGTGGCAGGGCCATGACTCAAAAAATACTTTTTCCCCAGCATAGCCAAAGATTCCTCACGTGAAAAAACAGGCGTAGATGCCACACGTTCGTCCAACAAAGCATAGGTTTGTTTTTTCCCTTTCAGGGTTCCACTGCAAACAAGTGCATCCAATTCGGCTCGAAACATAATATGGGTAATTTGCCAATTGTTGGTTTCAATACCTTGGCTTGCCAATTCTATTTGAATTTCCTCCCGGGTTAAATGGCCTTTCTTTTGTAAGATATTTTCTATTAAAAGGTTGGTTTTCGCAAAAATTTCTTCAGTTAATCCTAAATTCCTGTCTCGAGATTGTACAGAAGATTTGATTTTAGGAGCTGTAAGCGCCAGCATCCAGCGGATGTCTTCTGCCGCAACCAAATGCCATGTGGGGCGCAATATGTGAGTTCTTAGTATTTCCCCTTTGTTAAAGGCTGTTTCTATATCTTTTTCCAGTGCATTGGGCATCCTAATACCAACAGCACATTTCGACATATTGTAATCTTGTGCTTGAATAGCACCCATTCTGCTCACAACCTCTTTGGCATCTTTACATTGAACAGGGAAAAGGGATTGCGCAGCAAGGCGTAAACCTGTAATTGAATCTTGTTGGGATTTCATGGAGGCTTTAGAATCTTTAAGAAAATAAAATTGTATAACGGCTAAATATGTTTAGGTTTAATATGCTTGTTTTCAGTAGCCATGTCACGATATAATATCTATTGTTTCTTGTCGGAGTTAATATATTTTACAATTCCAGTTAAGTCTGAATAGGGGATAGTATAGGCTGGTAATCCGGCTATTCTACAAGCCACCTCATAAAGATTGAAATAAAAACGAACGCCTTTATCTGTAAACTCAAATTGTTGAGGTAATATAAATTGGCTATTTTCAAACATAAAACAATCTTGACTATTGAGTGTGGCTGTGTCTGCAATACTGTGTTCCTTTCTAAATTGTTTTTCGGACAAGGCCAAAAGTTTTTCTCTGTCAATAATTAGTGAATCCAAGGTAATTCGTTTTCCATTTGTTTTGTCAAATGAATGAGTGTATTCACCAAAACTTGCATTAGCGCCACCTGTGTAAATGTAATAAGAATACGTAACCGATACGATTTGTGGATTTTGATAATAACGCTCAGCTTTAAAAAGAAATTCACAAGCCCTATTTTTTTCATTATCTTCAAAGCAAGATTGTTCACCGTTTTTCTTTGCTTCATTCCAACCTGTTGTGTCATCAGAAACAAAATTTTTGAAGACTTCAGACATAGCAGTTATACGAGATTCATCAAAAGATTTTTTAAGTTCTTCGTTGCAACTCTTTAATGTGTAGTAACTACAAGAAGAATCAGCAAAAGGTACTTTTTCCAAAATAATTTCTTTGTTTTTAGGGCAAGAACAAGATGTGATGAACAGGAGTGTTGCTCCTAAAATGAATGAGAACTGTTTCATAATGATTTTGTTTATAATGTTAAATTTGTTCGTTGGAGAGTTTACAACTGGTTCTTCAAAGCCTTTTCAAAATCAGCTGTTAAATAATGGTCTTTTTCAAAGCTTTGCAATAAAATTTCGATAGGCTGTGCTGAAATGGAAAGGCTCTGATATTCCTGCAATAGCAAAGGCAGTTTTAGACCTTGTTCCATGTAGCGCTTGATTGTTGCTTGTAGGGCTGCATTCACTTCGTCGATGGTGCCTACACATTCAAAAGGTTTTTCTTCTTCAATTCCGGTAAGTTGACGAAAGTAAAAACGAAGATTTTCGTCGGCAAATAAATCTTTTTGGAAAATATTTTGCAATTTTTCTGGCTCAATGAAAGGTGATAGAATGATATAAACAAACAGACATTTGGGGCAATTTCCACACCAAATGTCGGTTTTACTCCCTGCATTACAACTTTTGAAAACCGGAAAATAGGCTTCCTGCTGTGAAAAAAGTTTGGCAATTTGCAATTCATTTATCGGACGCAAAAAGCTGAAATAGTTGAAATCCTCTGAAATAAATTCAGCAACATAGTTCCTGAAATCTATTTCAAACTCAAAACTTTTGGAGTATTGATGATTTACATCGGTGTTTTTTACTGTCGATTCGTTAGCGCTCGATTCATTGGACAAAACAATGTGCCGTTTTTCCGAAATGGCAGAGCATAGCAGGCTTACAAATGCTAACATGGCCGAAAAAGGTGTATGTCCGTTTAGAAAACCTTTGGCATTCAAATCCAATAGGGTAGGGTCTATATTTCTGTGAACCTCAATCATTTCCAATGTTTGGTATCCGGCAGTTTTTACACATTCCAAACTGGCGCCCCTCGGATTGATAATCATGGGCGTGATATTGAATCCGGCTTGTTTAAGTAATTCAAGGCTTACGACAGAATCTTTGCCCCCACCGATGGGAATAATCAAATCATTATTTAGCTTAAAATTCAGTTTTTGGGTTTCTTTTTCGCTTTCGCAAACAATTTCAACAAAAGCATCCAAATGGGTGGTTATTTTATTGGTATGAAAAAATTCACCCAATCCATTGTAATAAAGTTTTTTCCAAAATTTAATTTGGGGCGTTTTTAGTTGAAAAGGCTTGATAATAATTTTAGGAGAACAGCAAGATTTCCAATAGCTTATCAATTCGATCATGCCGATATGAAAAACCAGTAAATCCAATTCTTCGGAATTTAAGTTTTCATAATGATAGAAATCTCTTTGAGGAATTTGCAGTTTGGGCGTAAACCTGATTTTTTCGCCAATGGAAAACAGAAATTCAATATTCAATTGTCCGTTTGTAAGTTCGTAGTTGAAGCTTTCGTAAGAAAAACAAGGATATTCGTTTCGTAACTTTTCAAAAAGAGACTGCATTTTTTTAATTGAGAATTGAGAATTGAGAATTTGTAATGCCAAATTCCATTCTAAACCCGTCATTAATAATTGATTTATTTTTCAAAATTACTAATAAAATGGATTTCTTGGATTGAAAATATTAGAATTTTAAAAAATAAGGTTTTTATCTTTCAGCTAAGATTTAATGGTTAAAAACTCAGGTCAGATTGTTTATAATATTTTTCAACACTTCTTTTTAGATGCTTAAAAAACATGTAACTTTGTACGATTTTTAAATTTCTATCAAAGAAATCTCACAAATATATGGATAAAAAAGCATCACTTATTCTTGAAAATGGAAGCGTTTTTGAAGGCTATTCTTTTGGTTATGAAACACCTGTTTCCGGTGAAGTAGTTTTTAGCACCGCCATGGTAGGTTATCCCGAAAGCCTTACAGACCCTTCGTATGCCGGGCAAATTCTTACTGTAACTTTTCCCTTGATAGGGAATTACGGCGTACCTGAAGACAAAATGGAAAACGGTATCTCTTCCTTGTTTGAATCCGAAAAAATTCAAGTTACAGGCCTGATTATATCGGAATATTCTCACCAATACAGCCATTGGAACGCCAAAAAAAGTTTGTCTGAATGGCTTTGTGAGAATAAGATTCCCGGAATTTATGGAGTGGATACTCGCGAAATAACCAAGCTTCTGAGAGATAACGGCTCTTTGAAAGGGAAAATTGTTTTCAATTCGCCTGATGAAGTTGATTTTGTGGATACAACCAAGGTTAATTGGGTTGCTGAAGTGAGTTGCAAAGAGGTTATCCGCTATAATGCGGAAAATCCTGTGAAAACAGTGGTAATGGTTGATTGTGGTGTGAAACACAATATTTTACGGTGCTTTTTTAAAAGAAATGTAAATGTGATCCGTGTGCCTTGGGATTATGATTTCAATACGTTGGAATACGACGGATTGTTTATTTCCAACGGCCCCGGTGACCCCAACCATTGTCAAAAAACCATTGAGAACATTCGTAAAGCCCTGCAAGGCGACAAACCTATATTTGGTATTTGTATGGGTAACCAATTGCTCGCAAAAGCTGCAGGCGCTTCAACATTTAAGTTGAAATATGGACATAGAAGCCATAACCAGCCGGTACAAATGGTGAATTCAAATAAATGCTTCATCAGTTCGCAAAATCATAGCTACGCAGTTGATGTGGATACTTTAAGCAACGAATGGGAATCTTTATTTGTGAATATGAACGATGGAACCAATGAAGGAATCCGCCACAAAACCAAGCCTTTCTTTTCGGCACAATTTCACCCCGAAGCGGCCAGTGGCCCTACCGATACGGAATTCATGTTCGATATGTTTATGGATTTAATGAAATAGGGGCTGGGCAATAAATTAATGCTTTTAATTATAGAAATGTAACAAAAGAAAATATGCAAGATAATATTAAAACTCATTCCGTAAAAAAAGTACTTCTTTTAGGTTCCGGGGCATTGAAAATTGGTGAAGCTGGCGAATTTGACTATTCCGGTTCACAAGCGCTTAAAGCCTTGAAAGAAGAAAGTATTTATACTGTATTAATTAATCCGAATATTGCCACTGTACAAACTTCGGAAGGTGTTGCCGACAAAGTTTATTTTTTGCCTGTTACGCCGTTTTTTGTCGAAAAAGTTATAGAAAAAGAACGCCCGGACAGTATTTTGCTGGCTTTCGGCGGACAAACAGCTTTGAACTGTGGTGTTGAATTGTACAATGCCGGAATTTTCGAAAAATACGATATTAAAGTATTAGGAACGCCTGTACAATCGATTATCGATACCGAAGACCGCGAATTATTTGTTCATAAACTGGACGAAATAGATGTAAAAACCATCAAAAGTATTGCGGCCAATACCAAAGAAGAAGCTCACAAGGCAGCAGAAGAATTGGGTTACCCTATTATTGTGCGTGCAGCCTACGCTTTGGGGGGGATGGGTAGTGGTTTCTGCAACAATCCTCAGGAATTGGATGCTTTGGCCGAAAAAGCTTTCAACTATTCTAATCAGTTATTGGTTGAAAAATCGTTGAAAGGTTGGAAAGAAATTGAATATGAGGTGGTTCGCGACCGTTATGACAACTGTATTACTGTTTGTAATATGGAAAACTTTGACCCGCTTGGAATTCATACCGGCGAAAGTATTGTTGTGGCCCCTTCGCAAACCCTTACCAACCAGGAATTTCATAAGCTTCGTGAATTGGCCATCCGCATTATCCGCCATATTGGCATTGTGGGTGAATGTAATGTGCAGTTTGCCTTCGACACAAGTTCCGAAGATTACCGTGTGATTGAAGTAAACGCACGTTTGAGCCGTTCATCGGCTTTAGCTTCAAAAGCAACAGGTTATCCTTTGGCTTTTGTGGCTGCAAAATTAGGTTTGGGTTATGGCTTGCATGAATTGAAAAACTCGGTAACCAAAACCACTACTGCTTATTTTGAGCCTGCCCTGGATTATATTGTATGTAAAATTCCACGTTGGGATTTGAGTAAATTTCATGGTGTTTCGCACGAAATCGGCAGCAGTATGAAGAGTGTGGGAGAAGTTATGGCCATTGGACGTAGCTTTGAAGAAGTTATCCAAAAAGGTTTGCGGATGATTGCGCAAGGCATGCACGGTTTTGTTGCCAATAAAGATATTAAAGTTGATAATATTGAAAAAGCCCTTTCGGAACCTACAGACAAACGCATATTCATTATTGCACAAGCCTTGGAAGAAGGTTTTTCTATTGAGCGTATCCACGAATTGACAAAAATCGATTTGTGGTTTTTACAAAAGTTGCAAAATATCTACAAACATTCTAAAGAAATTGGCGCATACAGTGATATCAAAGAATTGCCTGCCGAGGTTTTGCGTACTGCGAAGCAAAAGGGTTTTTCCGATTTTCAGATTGCCCGTTTGATTTACAAAAATTCCGATATTGCCACTGACAACAAAGAATTGGTGCGTCAATATAGAAAAGATTTGAAAATAATTCCTGTTGTAAAACAAATAGATACTTTGGCGGCGGAATATCCTGCCCAAACCAACTATTTGTATTTGACTTACAATGGAACCGGTAATGATGTTCATTATTTAGGAGATAGGAAATCAGTTATAGTACTGGGTTCCGGTGCCTATAGAATCGGAAGCAGCGTTGAATTTGACTGGTGTAGCGTAAATGCGTTGCAAACCATTCAAAAGAACGGCTGGCGAGGGGTTATGATTAACTACAACCCTGAAACCGTATCGACGGACTACGATATGTGCGACCGTCTGTATTTCGACGAACTGACCTACGAAAGAGTAATGGATATTTTGGAATTGGAAAACCCTCACGGGGTAATCCTTTCCACAGGTGGACAAATTCCTAATAACTTAGCTTTGTCGCTTGACAAAGCAGGGATTCCGATTTTGGGAACCTCTGCTAAAAGTATCGACAATGCAGAAGACCGCCACAAGTTTTCATCTATGCTCGACCGTTTGGGAATTGACCAACCACGTTGGAAAGAACTTTCTTCGATGAGCGATGTAGATAGATTTGTGGAAGAAGTAGGCTTCCCTGTTTTGGTGCGCCCTTCATACGTGTTGTCAGGTGCTGCTATGAATGTTTGCTCTAATTCTACCGAATTGGAACAATTCCTGAAATTAGCAGCCAATGTATCTCAAAAACATCCTGTGGTAGTCAGCGAATTTATTGAAAATGCCAAGGAAATTGAAGTAGATGCGGTTGCCAATAAAGGTGAAATTGTAGCCTATGCCATTTCGGAACATATTGAATTTGCCGGCGTGCATTCGGGCGATGCCACCATTCAATTCCCGCCACAACGTTTGTATGTAGAAACTGTTAGAAGAATTAAACGTATTGCCCGTCAAATTGCTGAGGAATTGAATATTACAGGTCCTTTTAACATTCAGTTTTTGGCTCGCGATAACGAAATCAAAGTAATTGAATGCAACCTTCGGGCTTCGAGAAGTTTCCCATTTGTTTCAAAGGTTTTGAAAATCAATTTTATTGAAATTGCTACCAAAGTTATGTTGGGACAAAATGTAGAAAAATTGGAGAAAAACGCTTTTGACTTGGATTATGTGGGTATCAAGGCGTCGCAATTCTCATTCTCCCGTTTACAAAAAGCTGACCCCATTTTGGGAGTAGATATGTCTTCTACCGGTGAAGTGGGTTGTTTGGGCGATGACTATTATGAAGCGGTGTTGAAAGCGATGGTTTCTGTGGGAATCCGATTGCCGAAGAAAAATGTATTGCTTTCTACAGGCCCTGCAAAATCAAAAGTGGAATTGTTAGGAAGTGCCAGCCTAATGCACAAAAAAGGATTTACGATTTATGCAACAGAAGGAACGCATAAATTTTTGGCTCAAAATGGCGTACCCTCTATTTTGGCTTATTTGCCAAGCGAAAGCGAAACCCCCAATACATTGGATTTAATAAGAGACAAACAAGTGGATTTAGTTGTAAATATTCCCAAAAACCTGACTCAAAAAGAATTAGGGAATGGCTACACGCTAAGACGCAGTGCTATAGATTTTAATATTCCATTGTTTACCAATGCTCGTTTGGCTTCCGCGTTTATCCATGCTTTTTGCAGTATTGATATCAATCACATTCCAATAAAAAGCTGGGACGAATATAAATAGAAAATGTTCTATTATAAAATTTGAATGCAGTTGCAAAGTTATAATTTGCAATTGCATTCTTTCTAAGAAATAACGGGAATTAAATATGGTACATTTGGGTTTGAAGAGAAAGCGTATTTGTATGAAATACATTTATTAGTAAGTGTTACAAGTGAAAAAAGTAAATTATTTTTTGTGTTTTTATCATTTTTTTGTACCTTTGCAATGGGTAAGTCTTATACGACCAGCTCCTATTGAACTCCCCCAGGGTTGGAAGACAGCAAGGGTAGATGGTTGTAGCGGTGCGATATAAGTAGCTTACCCTTTTTATTTTTAAGGTGTAAAAATCCATTTTTTTGATTTATAATGGGATTTTTTGGCGTCATTACCAATTTTTTCTTCCAGTGGATGTGCTAATCCATAAAAAAACACAACATTCACAGAAATTATCAGTAAACCATGTGTCTTTTACTTGCAATTTTGACATTCGAAAATAAGGAAAAATTTCCGTATTCTTAAAATTCTAAAACTGCCGGATTCTTTTCGGCATATTTCCTGATATTTATTAAGGCATAACGCATGCGCCCCAAAGCAGTATTGATGCTTACACCTGTTTTTTCAGAAATTTCTTTGAAGTTCATATCGCCGTAATAACGCATGATTAATACACGTCGCTGATCTTCAGGTAGTTTTTTAATTATTTTCTTTAAATCGCCATGAATTTGCGATTTAACAATTTTTCGTTCTACGGAATCCTCATGAATATCAAAAGTTTCAAAGAAATCTTTTTCTGTTTTGTTATTTACCATAGGCATTTTCCCTTCCTTACGGAAGTAGTCCACAGTTAAATTGTGGGCAATTCGCATAACCCAATGGATGAATTTTCCTTCATCTTTGTAGTTTCCAAGATTTAAGGTGTTAATCACTTTTATGAAAGTATCCTGAAAAATATCCTCAGCTACATTCTTTTCCTTTACAACAGAAAGAATATACCCAAAAACTTTAGCTTTATGACGTTCTAAAAGGGTTTCAAAATTGGAATGATTTCCTTGAAGATAACCGGATAAAAGTTCATTATCATTGAGCATTTGGCTCATAAAAACCTCCTTGTTTATTATTAAAAAAAGTAGTGGTTTCCCCGATAATGAATCTCCTATGTTTTATTGATTTAATTTTGATGTGCAAAGGTAACAAAAATATCTTTTATATTATACATTTATTATCTTAGACAAAAAAAAAATTAAAAAGATGCTTTATGTTGTGACTTTTAATTTAACTTAAAAATCCACCTGCTCAGCAGGTGGTGATGCTCTTTGGCTATGCCTTTATTGTTTTTAGAAATCGCGGTGGCGTAGCCATAAATTCGGTGACTATCCACCTGCCAGTGGCGGTGGATAGTCACCGAATTTAAGCGATTTCTTTACTTTAATATTTGAATACCTTTTTATACATAATATAAACTTTCATTTTAGATACTTGATCCATACTTAAGCATTAATTTAGCTTGGATATAAAATGTAGTTTTATATCTGATTCTTATTTAGATATAAAACAATTTGTGAATGCGCAACACACCATGGAATTATTTTTTTCATTGTAAATTATTTTTGTTAATGCTTAGAAAACAATCAACACAATCTATACAAAAAGTTAATAAAATTCAATATAGTAGTTTGAAAAGAATAAACTAAAGTTTCTTGAAATTGTTCAAAAACAAACCTTTATTGGGGGTTTTTAGAATAGAGATTAAGGTTGAAAATCAATCCTGTCCTAAATAAATTTTAGCGCATCTCGGGAATCGCATGAATAGTCCCTTTTAGCCTATATTATTAGTAAATTTAGAAAAGAACCCCCTGTATGTATTTTGGTACTACATCGGGCGGTTCCTCAAAAGGCTTGTCCAGCCAATACTGCAAGTCAATCTTAACAAAGAGGTTTAACCTGATAAAAGCTACCAACCTGAGTTCGATATAAAATGCATTCATTATCAATGCCAAAGGTATTGTATAGTTATATGAATGAGAATTCACCATGTTGTTCGACCCCAACGGGGTCGAATATGACATTTTGTTCCTCTTTTTCTATAAATATATAAAT
>JAVBMO010000043.1:0-36784 GCA_031552355.1 Bacteroidales bacterium
AAATACGTAATAACATTTTTGTTAATAAATATGTAAACAAACCCTATAACCGCATCATATATCTTGAGAATGCCCAAAACGGGAAACCGGCATTTTCGGACAATATTTATGATTTCGGCGGCACGGCGGTATATGCCGTAATAGGAAATCCTTCGACAACATACAATAGCCTTGATGCATGGAATGCCTATTCCGGCGATAACGGGCAAAACCTTTCGGTGTCTTTTGTCGATCCGGCAAACGGTGATGCACATTTGTCGGAACCTTCATTAACCGATGCCCGCTTGGCAGTGCCTTTACTGAGTAATGTCCCCATGGATTTTGACGAACAACTTCGCACAGTATGCAACAATGCTGCCGGTTCCCATCATTATCAAGGGGAAAATATTGCCATCAAAAACATTGTCATGCCTGCTATATGTGAAAATGATTCGGCATTTGTTTCGTTAAACATCATCACGGGCAAATCAGGTGCGCAATCGACATATCAATACAAAATCAATGACGATCCGGAATGGAATAACGCCGCTGTAAATGCTTCTTTTGCCGATTATGATTCCCTTGCTTTTTATCCTTTATACGCCGATATGGGAATGAAAACATCCGGCATTTACAATTTAATCATTAGTGACACCAATCATTGCCAAACCGATACCAGTATTTCCCTTGAAGTAAATCCGTTGCCCATGGTGCAAATAACAAGTAATAAATCTTCCATTTGTGACAATGAAGAAGTGGAATTGACCATAACAGGGACAAAAGGCCAAGCACCTTGGGCTGTTACAGTTGACAACGGTATCGGCGATGTGCTGATTACCGACGAAAATCCGGCAAACTTTTATATACAACCACACCATACAACGACCTACACAATCATCCGGATTGAAGATGACAATGGGTGTGTGTATGAATTTTGAAAGAGTTGTACATAAAACGTCTTCAATAAGTTCAACTTGATGATCATTTGGTATTAATCAAAGTTAAAAAATGCAAAGCGAGGGTTTCATTTTTGAAAATGAAACCCTCGCTTTGTTTTAGTAGGAATGGTTTATGCTTTTACAAACAATCTTTTAATACCTTTTGCCAATTCCATAATCGGAAGTGGGGCTAAAGATAAACCTACTACCCACCACCATTGTGTACCATTGAGCGTAGCCAAGTGGAATACATCATGCAATGCGGGAATTTCAAGAACTGTAAGCATAAGAATACATACTAGAAGAATGGCGCCAAGCAAATGTTTGTTGCTGAACATATTTTTGAATGCCGAATGATAAGTGGACCGAACATTGAAAACATGAGCCATTTGTGAAAAAGCCAATACGGCAAATGTCATAGTTTGTGCCACTTCTACGCTGGTCTGCAATCCTATGCGGAAAGCTGTCAATGACAATAAACCTATCATGGTGCCTTGCAAAAATACGCGGGTAGAAAATGTACGATTCATAATGTTTTGTCGGGCATCGATAGGGCGGCGCTGCATGGCATCGGGTGAAGCAGGATCGACACTCAAAGCCAAAGCGGGCAAACTGTCTGTTACCAAGTTAATCCAAAGAATATGGATAGGAAGCAAGGGGGTAGCCCAGTTGGCAAGTACTGCTACAAAAAGCACTACAATTTCACCAATATTGGTCGAAAGCATAAATTGAATGGCTTTCAGGATATTGTCATAAATACGGCGTCCTTCTTCGACAGCTGTTACCACGGTAGCAAAATTATCGTCGGTAAGCACAATGTCGGCAGCTTCTTTCGAAACGTCGGTTCCGGTAATTCCCATGGCGCAACCGATATCGGCTAATTTCAATGCCGGTGCATCATTTACACCGTCGCCTGTCATGGCTACAATTTCGCCCTGATTTTGAAATGCTTTTACAATCCGAACTTTATGTTCGGGTGAAACCCGTGCATAAACGGCAATATTGTGAACATTTTTTTGAAGTTCTTCATCGCTCATAAGTTCCACATCGGCGCCTGTATGGGCTTCTTCGCCTTCTTTCATAATGCCGAGTTCGGTCGCAATGGCTGTTGCCGTAATTTTGTGGTCGCCGGTAATCATAACGGGTTTTATACCTGCGGTGCGGCACAAAGCCACGGCAGGTTTCACCTCGGGACGCGGTGGGTCTATCATACCCAACATACCCACAAAAGTAAGCCCTATCTCCAAGGTGTCGGGGGTAACTTTTTCAGGAACTGCATTAATAGTTTTAGAAGCCATTGCTAATACACGTAAAGCATTTTTCGCCATTTGCAAATTAGCTTGACGGATATTTTCTTTGAGTTCTTCGGTAATAGGAACTACAGAGCCTTGCAACGAAATATGTGTGCAACGAGCTAGCAATTCGTCTAAACCACCTTTGGTGCAAACTTCCAAAGTCGTTCCTTTTTGATGTACGGTAGTCATCAATTTTCGTTCAGAATCGAAAGGAATTTCGGCAACGCGTTTACATTCAACATCCAATTCGTTTTTATTGATTTTATATTTTAAGCCCAAATCAATTAAAGCGGTTTCGGTAGGGTCGCCGGCAGTTTTGTGGGTATCGTTTTCAAAAGAAAGCTTAGCATCATTGGCTAATACGGCAACGTGGATAAGTTGTTGTAATTCACCTGAAAGCTGGTCGGTTTCGGGTTGCAATTCCTGTGTGTTTCCATTGGTGAAAAGTTTTACCACCGTCATGCGGTTTTGGGTAAGTGTACCGGTTTTATCGGAACAAATAACAGTAGTACTTCCCAAAGATTCAACCGAAGGCAAAGTGCGAACGATGGCATTTTTCTTTACCAAACGTTGAACGCCCACAGCCAACACAATGGTCGACACAGCAGGCAGCCCTTCCGGAATGGCTGCGGCAGCCAAACTTACGGCAGTCATAAACATTTCCAAAATGGGTTTTCCATATAAAAGTCCTACAATAAATATCATGATGCAGACAGCCAAAGCAGCTATACCGAGGAATTTCCCCAGTTTATCCAACTTTTGTTGCAGAGGCGTTTTGGTGTCTGGAACCGACTGGATAAGCGAAGCGATTTTTCCGACTTCGGTATTCATTCCAGTGCCGATTACAATACCTTTTCCGCGTCCGTAAGTAACTATACTTGACGAAAAACCGAGATTGTCTCGGTCGCCCAATGGAACATTTTCTTCGGCAATGGCATTGATAAATTTTTCTTCGGGCACCGATTCGCCCGTAAGCGCAGAATCCTGCACTTTCAGGTTGATGGCTTCTGCCAAACGCAAATCTGCCGGAATGGCGTCGCCGGTGTCGAGCAAAACTACATCACCTGGTACCAATTCACGTGATTCTAAAATTTGAACTTGTCCGTTGCGCAAAACTTTACATTGCGGCGCCGACATTTTTTCCAAAGCTTCCAAAGATTGCTCGGCTTTGGCTTCCTGAACCACACCGATAATAGCGTTGAGTAAAACGATAGCCAAAATGATAATGGCATCGGTAAAACCTTCACCATGCAAGTAGCCGATTACGCCTGAAATGGCGGCAGCAACCAAAAGCACAATAATCATGAAACTTTTAAACTGCTCCAAAAATTTGATAAACAGGCTTTTCTTTTTGGTTTTTTCAAATTCGTTGTAGCCGTATTCTTCAATACGTTTGCGGGCTTCGTCCGTGCTAAGCCCTTGGGTTAAAGAGGTGTTAAGTGTCTTTTCAACGTCTTCAACATTGAGGTTGTAGAAAGGTTTTGAGGTCATTAATAAGTGTTTAATGGTTCGTATTTAGTTATTGATTTTAGTTAGTTTTAAAATTTACAAGTGTTATTTTGAATTAGACAAAAGTACATATTTTTACAATAGAACACTTATTCTTTTTGTTAAATTTTTAATCTATTGTATAGATATCAGATGACGAAAACCTGATTTTGATTAGAAACTCTAAAATGAATCTTTAATTTTGTATTTTGAGATTCTCGCTATAATGTTTAGATGATTTTCCTTATAAACGACAAAGCCTGCGTTTATTTTTACGCAGGCTTTGTGAGAATTAAGTGCCAAAAGAAACTACAACTTGCTTGTTATATCTTGGCTCAAAGGTTTGGTTTTTGAAGTATAATAAGCAATCAAGCGGCCTTGTTCATCTATAAGATATTTGCAGAAATTCCAAACGGGTTCTTTTTCGTTCCACCCGTTTTCGGATTTTTCTGTAAGCCATTGGAATACTTTGTTTTTATCTTTTCCTTTTACGACAGATTTTTCCATCATCAGGAACGTTACACCATAATTTACTTGGCAAAATTCTTCAATTTCTTTGTTTGTACCCGGATCTTGTGACGCAAAGTCGTTTGAAGGGAAGCCAATAACAACTAATTTATCTTTGTAGGCTTTGCTAAGCTCTTCTAAATCTTTGAATTGAGGCGTGTACCCACACTTTGAAGCTGTATTAACAATTAACACTTTTTTCCCTTTGAAATCACTGAAATTGATATCTTCTCCATTAATAGATTTAAATGTCAGGCTATAGAAATCTACGGGAGGGGTTACAGGTGCTGTTTGCGCTATGGCTTTTCCAAATAAAAGTGATAAAATTGACATGGCAATTATTTTTTTCATGAGTACTATGTTTTTAATTTATTGTCAGAAGCGTTTCAATAAATATACCAAAATAACATTATTCCGATAAAAAAGTTTTCAGTGTAATATACAATTGCTGTGTAGGCAAGCCCATTACATTAAAATAAGAGCCTTCCACCCGTTCCACGCCAACATAACCAATCCATTCCTGAATGCCGTAACTTCCGGCTTTGTCGTAAGGTTGGTAGTGGGTTATGTAATGTTTGATTTCGTCGAGGTTGAGCTTTCTGAAAAAGACTTTGGTTTCTACCGAAAAAGTTTTTTCTTTAGTTTTGGATTTCAGGCAAATACCAGTAATTACACGATGCATTCTTCCTGAAAGTGATTGCAGCATGGCAATGGCATCCTGTTCATCTTTTGGTTTTCCTAAAACCTTATTATCCAGCAAAACAAGGGTGTCGGCTGTTAGTACGATTTGTTTTTCCAAAAGTTCATCGGCTCTGAATGCCAAAGCTTTTTTTTGGGCTAAAAAAGCGGGAATTTCATCCACGGGCATTTCTTGCGGATAGGTTTCTTCCGTTTCGCGCAGCTCCACAGTGAAAGGGAATCCCAATTCCTTAAAAAGCATTTGCCTGCGTGGCGATTTTGAAGCTAAAATAAACGTATAGTCTTTTGCTGTAAGGGTCATTGCATTCAAAAAATTAAGGGAAGTATTATGCTACAAAATAAAATACAGGCATACTCAAAACAGTCCAAATGCCTAAAACTATCAGAATATTCAAAAACAACAAATAATCTTGCTTTGTGGAGGGGCCGAAAAGCTTGATAAGTACAAAAAATCCTGTGCCGGCAAAGAAAAGAGCATTGCCCCAAACAATATATTTGTCAAAGTAGGTTTGCCCGACAATTGCCGAAATAAGAAGTCCGGCAACTAACAATATGAGAAGGAATCCAATTGCAAATTTGGCTTTTTTTAGTCCGAATTTATCGGCAAAAGCGACTGTGGGCGCCAAAGAATTTTCCTGCCATGCCTGAGTTTGCGAAATTATTTGCCACAAATAAAGTAAAACTCCTAAAATAAAACTATAGATAACCAATATCCATGTGATAAATTTCAAGGAGCCGTCCACCATTAAAGAGGTGAAAGCCAGGGGTTGTTGGCGGATGGCAAAATATTCAAACAACCACACAAAACCAATTGACAGCAAGGGGATTAGGGTAACGCAAAAATTACCCCAAAAGAAAAGCCGTTTGTAGCGGAGGGCATAAAAATAAAACAAGGTAGCTACCATGACAAACAAAAATCCCAAATTCAGAAAGCCTATGCGCCAAGCCACAAAAATGCCCGCCAAACAGCCTGCAATGTCCAAAACAAAGCTAAAATTGTAGATTTTTTCAGGATTTAACAAAGCATTATCTTTGCAGTCTTTTGTTAAGGTTCTGACTTTATTGTTGTAGTATAGTATTTGAAGGTAAGCCGCAACAGAAATCAGCATACTTGCCAAAACCAACAGGAAAAAATGAAAATGCGACAAAAGCAAGCCTATTCCTGTTTTTTCGCAAAAGTATCCGATAATAAAATGGCGAACAAAATATTGTGTTATTGCAATGGCGGAAGCAATGAAAACAATAGTTCTTATTTGTTTCTTTGTAAACATCATGGGGAACAGGAAATTACGGTTTGACTCTTAATCCGTTTTTGAAAGAAACTTTTTGGATTTCCTTGCCGTTTTTGTCGTAATATGTCCAAGTGCCGACTTTCTCCATGTCGTTGTATTCGCCTTCGGCAGCCTTAGTGCCGTTCAGATTGTATTCCACCCATTTGCCTGAAGGAATCCCTTTCTTAAAGGCTTGTTCGCGAGCCAAGGTGCCGAATTTTGTATAAAACTTCCAAACACCTTCTTTTTGATTGTTTTTATAAGAGCCTTGTTCTTGAAGAATACCGTCGGGATAATTAGTTACCCAATCACCATGTTTTAAGCCTTGTTTGTAATTTCCTTTATGTTCCAATTTTCCGTTTTCGAAATAGGTTATTTCTTCGCCATCGTTCAAATCTTTCTTGTAATTGATAACATATTTAGGCGTTTTGTCGGGATAAAAACCTTCCCATTTGCCTTCTTTCAAACCATTTTTAAAATCGCCGAAATAGCTGACAGTGCCGTCTTCGAACCAAGCAGTCCAGCGGCCTTCTTCCAAACCGTTTGCATAAATGCCCTCATGTAATTTTTTACCACTTTCGAACCATGTAGTCCACAAGCCGGTACGTTTGCCGTTTTCATAAAGGCCTTCGCGCCATTTTTCACCGGTTTCATAAAAATAAGTCCATTTGCCATCCTGTTCGCCATCTTTGAAATTACCCGTGCTTCCCAATTTTCCGGTAGGGCGCCAATAGTATTTCCATAAACCTTGCTGTACGTCGTCTGCAAAAGAACCTTCCATTTCAAGATGCCCATTTTCGTACCACGAACGAAGATTCTCTGTTAATAAATTGTCTTTGTACTGGCATTCCATTTTTTGATTTCCATCTTCGAACCATTCTTTTGAAACGCCATTTTTCAAGTCGCCGGTATATTCCGTTTCTTCTTTTTTCTTTCCGTTTCCGTACCAGCATTCATACAAACCATTTCGTTTGCCGTTTATAACCGGCACTTGCGAATGTAGTTTGCCGTCTTCAAAAAAGTATGTTTTGTTGAGACCATTGTCGAAATGGATTTCTTCCTGCACTTCGCCATTGGAATAATAAACCACCCATTTGCCTGTTTTTTCGCCGTTTGAATCAAATTCGCCTTCGCGGAATAATTTGCCATCTTTGAAAAACCATTGCCATTTACCAACTTTTGTACTGTCTTTCAGAATTTGTCCAACAGTTTTTTTGCGTCCCGAATCCCATTTTTCTTCAAAAGGAATTTGTGCGGAAGTAGCTATGGAAAAGCAAACAAGAAAAGAAATGAATAAACTTTTTTTCATGTGTTTTTAAATTTTTGAAAATGAAAATGGCTGCTGGATAAATTATTTTACCGGTGGAGCAGTGTAAATAATTTCCAGATGTGCGCCACTCGAAGCAAAATCGGAACCATTAAGAATGACCCTGCTTGCAGTATTTTTTTCAGCATAAGGAATCAGCAAAAAGCCCCAGTTTTCATAATTTCCATTCAACATATTTTGGATATGGCGCGTTAAAAGGATGCGGTAAGCTTTTTTGTCGCTGTCATAATAAGACATTACAATGCCGGAAGAAGAGTAAGAATCCAATACCGGTGCTATTTTCCCTTCGGCATTATAGGCATAACAATAAACTCCCGGTTGGATATTGGCTTCGTCAATGTCGCCGGTAACAGGCAAAACCAAAACCGCTTGATTTATGGCATAAGGTTTGTTTCTACCCCAAGAAATCAAATCGGGGAAATTTACTTTTATCCGTGTGCCCAAAAGGTTTTCCAAATAAATTTTGGAATTTCCCGGAATGTCTTGCGTTTTTATATTTGCCAAAGCAGTTCCTGAATAATCGTGAGTAAAATTTGAAAAGCGGACCAAGCTTGTATCAACTACATAACGTGTTTTTTGACGTGCACCTTCGGCATCTTTGTAGAAAAGTGTTAAACCGCTATTGGCAGAGTTCAGATTGAAATATCCCATTTTGTTACCGGCTTCGTCCGATTGTTTTACACGGATATGCAAACCTTTGAGGGTGTTGATAAAATCCTCATTGCTACTCCAATTGGTTTTGGCAATATAATCTCTAAAGGCTTCCGGCATAGGAATGCGGATTTGTGCACTTTCGGTATTACCGTCGATAGTCAGAGATTTTGTCGGATTGAAAGCTACATTTCCATCCCACAAAGGACTGCTTTCATTAAAAGAAACCACATCGTCAGGTTTGTAGTTTTTGTCTTTGTCTAAATTATCTGACAATTGGTAAACTTGTATGTGTATTTGACCGGAACTGTTGGTATCGTAGGTTTTGGGGAAATACCCGGCAAAAGCCAAACTTAAAATCAAAGAATCGAAAGATTGGGCGCCGGAAAGATCCGGTTTTTTCTGATTTTCGAATTGAATTTGAGTAAACACGCTGGCATTCACACTTCCAAAATGATTATCTTTGTAGTAACCAATAACAACAGTCGATAATTTTTGGGTATAGCTCGAATCTGCATAAACCGTAGAAATATCAACTTTGGCGGAATCGTACCGATGCCCGTTGATTATGGTATTAGGGTCTTGCAATTGAATACCTGTTTCGCTTTCCTCTCGAACACAGGAAAAAATAATAACCGGTAAAAAGAGGAACGGAATGATTTTGAGAATATTCTTCATATTTTTTGACATAAAACTTTTGACAAAACGGTATTTTGTTCAGCTTATTGCATTTTTTATTTCAGAAAATCAAGAATTCAAAAAGCATTGGTTAGAATTTGGATTCCTCTTATCTGTTCTGAATTAATCTATATTGACAAGGAAAGTGTCGTAAAAAGCATTGATAGCCTCTGTGAGAGCCATAGGGTCTGCAATGTATTCCACAATAGGCTTTTTGTTTTCCTTTGCGTATTCTATCAATTCTGGATTCACATTAGGTGAAGCCAAAACCACACCAGCGGAATAATCAATAGCGGCCTTCATGGAATTAATGTAGTTGGGTTCCTTGTGGTTGCGCAAATCTTTTGGTGTTGCGCCGTCCAACCTCAATTTTTTTTCCAAAATCGGGCTCAAAGGCTCTGAAAAATCTTCGTCGAAAAGCGAAACAATGACTTTTGCATTGGTAAACAAAGGATTGTCTTTGTAAACGCGTTTAATATAAAAAGGCAACATGCAGGAAATCCAGCCGTTGCAATGTACTAAGTGGGGTTGCCAACCTAATTTGGTTACTGTTTCCAAAGTGCCTTTGGCAAAGAAAATTGCGCGTTCGTCGTTGTCTTCAAAGAAATCTCCGTTTTTGTCCCTTAATAAGTATTTTCTTTGGAAAAAATCTTCATTATCAATAAAATACACCTGCATTCTTGCAGATTGGATAGAGGCTACTTTAATAATCAATTGTCTGTCAAGATTGTTGATTATCAGGTTCATTCCTGAAAGGCGGATTACTTCGTGTAACTGGTTTTTTCGTTCGTTGATGCATCCAAAACGCGGCATAAAATTGCGTATTTCTCTACCTTTTTCTTGAATGCTTTGAGGAAATTGTCTGCAAAAATCAGCCAATGGGCTTTCTATGTAGGGGAAAATTTCCTGATTTACAAAAAGAATTCTACCTTTAGCCATATCTCTTAAGTGGTATTTAATTTTTTGCAAAGGTACGAAAATTTAAGCACATAGGGAAATTTCTTGAAAAGGCTTTTCCATAAAGATATGTACGAAGTTTGAACCTAAATAAATTAGATACTGTTTAAATTGGAAAAGCTACCATTTTGACAAGTAATTTTTCTTTTTTTGAAAATTTCTGACAGGATTTCAGGTTTTTCAGGTTTTTTTCTTGAATCTTGATTTCATCTTTTCGATTTACAGGATTTTTATTTTTGCCAAAGGCAAAAACCTCTGTGATTCTCTCCAGCTACTTAATTCAAAATTCAGAATTCAAAATTTCTCAGTGGCTCTCTGTGTAAAATTAAACAAAGGAAAATCATGTAAATCAAACAAGTCTAAAATTCAAACAGTTACTTAATCTCTGAACCAGGCATTTCCAAAGACTACGTAAAAGCCCCAACTGTCGGGCCCAAAACCAAAGTCAAGTCCCATTTGCAGGTTGAATTTCCTTGCCAAAAGATAACGAATTCCGGCGCCATAGTTATAAAGCCATTCAGAAGACCCGAAATCGGAATATTCGTCATAGGCTTTAGCAACACCGGCAAATGCCACAGCAGACCAACGTTTGTAAAAAGTGAACCGTTGTTCGGTTTCAGCCACATTGATTACATTTCCCTGATAGCGTTCGGTAGGAATTCCCCGTAAGTTTACATACGGAAGCAGGTAAAAAGGTGCATCGTCAAACATTTGCTGCCATTGCAAACGATAACCCGATACCCAAAAATCAACAGGATTAAAATATCCAAAACCTTCCACCGAAGCCTGTATATAGTTGAAATCGCTGCCAATTGCCTCATTTGCCCAATCGACTTGGGCATCGACTTTGAAACCGGTTCTAGGTGAAAAAATATTATCCCGCGAATCGAAAGACAAAGCGGGGCTTAACCGGCTATTGTAATTTTTTGTCTCTATTTTTTCATACAAACGATTGAAAATCGGATACGGAGAGGTGTCGTTATGGCTCAATCCTACATCTGTGTAGGAAAAAATGTATTTCAATCCACCTGTAAAGTAACTCAAAAATTCTTTTCTCAAATAAATATAAAGGGGAACTGTTTTGAAGTTAAAAGTCTGACTTACATCTTTTCCCAATTCGGGGAAATTCTTGTAAAAATCCATATTCATATCAGCGTAGGCAGTACCAAACGTATATCGCAAACCGATTTTATCCCATTCGCCCATATAACCTGCACCTATAGCCCAAGATTTGTTGGCAGTGTACATGCCCATCACTCCATAAACCGTAGGAATCATAGGCGCTCCTTTTGCCCGATTGATTTTGGGTGGTTTGGGTTGTATGAAAACAGCGCCCAAACCACCGCCAATTCCACCCAATGCCGGTTCGGTTATCAGGCTTGGGATTGGAATAAACCCATGAGCATTGATCAAAAAATCACTCATGTCAAATTGCCCATCTAGACTATCTTTAAACGATATTTTCTTTTTTTTTGTCTCTTGGGCAAATGAATTTAAAAAAGTAAAAGAAAAAAGAAGTAACAAAAAAACTGCATAATATCCGAGAGGTATTGAATTTTTCATAGTAGCCAATTTTTCAACTAAAATCTTTATAACAAAACAACAAAACATACAATAGAAAGTTCACCTATATCAGGTTTTTAAATAAAGTATGAAAATCCTGAAAAAATGGCACAAATGTATCTATAGGGCATCTTTAAAATATGTATTTTTGTCTTCTAAAAGAGTGTGGGTTTTGTCTTGAAAACGGAAGAAATTTAATCACTTAGGTGGATTTTGAGATGTCGATGAGAGTGAAGAATTGTAAAAATATTATCATTTTGTTGTTACTCCTTGGCGGAATGTTTGCAAATGCCCAAAACAAACTGTCGGGGACGGTTTTTGAATTGGGCGAAAAGGGCAACAAATCACCGCTTCCTTATGCAAATGTTCAGTGGTTGGGTACAACAAAAAGTGTTGCTACAAAAGAAAATGGTACGTTTTCAATAGAGATACCTTCATCAGAAAAAGATTTAAAGCTGGTGGTAAGTTCCATGGGCTACCAAACGGACACGCTTTCGATAGAGGAAAATCAAAGTTTTATTGAGGTTTTATTGTCGGTCAAGGTTACAACGCTCAGCAATGTGGATATTGTTGAAAAACAAGATGCATCGTATATTTCTCGCCTGAATCCGGTAAAAACCGAAGTGATTACAACCGACGGTTTATGTCGTTTGGCTTGTTGCAATTTGGCCGAAAGTTTTGAAAATTCCGCCACAGTCGATGTCGGCTATTCCGATGCCATTTCGGGCGCGCGACAAATTCAAATGCTGGGGCTTACGGGTGTTTACAGCCAACTTTTGCTCGAAAATATTCCTTTCATCAAAGGTTTGTCTGCGCCTTTCGGGCTGGGCTATGTGCCGGGAAGTTTTATGGAATCCATCCAGATTTCCAAAGGTGTTTCTTCGGTTATCAATGGCTACGAAACCATGACCGGACAAATCAATATTGAATATAAAAAGCCCAAAACGTCTGACCCTTTTTTTCTAAATGCCTATTTGAACAGCGACCTGAAAGGAGAAGTCAATGCTTTGTCGGCTTACGAGTTTAATGATAAACTAAGTACTATGTCGTTTTTGCATGGTTCGTATTCGGGCAGGGAACTCGACCATGTGGGGCACGACAATTTTATGGACATGCCCAAATCGTGGCAAATTAATTTTGTAAACCGTTGGGATTATGAAAATGAAAATTACCGTAACATCAGCCTTTTGAATTATGTAACCGAACACAAAACCGGAGGACAAATGGGTTTTGAACGGAATCTAAGAACGTACGACACCACAGGGCTTTATGGTATTGGCGTGGACAACCAACGCTTGCAGATATTTACTAAAAATGGTTATCTGTTGGACAATAAAAGCAGCGTAGCCTTGCAGCTTTCGGGCGTCTATTTTGAACAAAAAGCTTTTTATGGGCTAAACGATTACAAAGGAAACGAAGCCGACCTCTATGCAAACCTTTTGTATGAAAACAGTTTCAGCCCAAAACACAAACTGACAACGGGATTTAGTTTTCAGTGGACACACAGCAGGGAAAATTACGACAGTGAAAACATTTACACTTTGTTGAATATTTCTTTGAATCAAACCGAAATTTTGCCCGGAGTTTTTGCGCAATATACGTTTAGCTTGGATGAAAAATTATCTTTAATTGCCGGATTCAGATACGATTACAATACATTTTTCCGGAAATCGGTGCTAACACCGCGATTGAATTTGAAATGGAGTGTGTTTGAAAAAACCACTTTGCGGGCTTCGGCAGGAAAAGGTTCCAGAACGGCTTATATTTTTGCCGAAAACTTTGGATTGATGGCCAGTTCCCGCCAATTTGTTATCCAACCGGATTTGAATCTTTTTGAAGAAGCGTGGAATTATGGTTTTAATATTGTTCAGGAAATTCCGTTTTTCGGGAAAAGGAAAGCGGTGTTTACTTTCGATGCCTATCGCACAGATTTTATACATGAAGTAAACCTGAATTTGGACAGAAGCGCCCACCAAGCCATTTTTTCCAATTTGGATGGAAAATCGTATTCCAACAGCTTGCAAGCCGATTTGAAAATAGAAGTTTTGAAAGGCTTCAATGTAACATTGGCAGGCCGTTACAATGATGTAAAAACTACCATCGACGGAAATTTGATGGACAAACCGTATATCAGTAAGTGGAAAGGCTTGTTGGTATTGTCTTATGCCACCAAATACAACAAATGGATTTTTGACCTTACCACCCAATTAAATGGTTCCTGCCGTTTGCCTAACACCAATGGCGCAAGAGAAGAATATACCAAGCCGTATGTATTCATGTTGGGACAAATTACCCGCAAATTCAAATCTATCGACATTTATGCCGGATGTGAAAATATTACCGGTTTTGTACAAACGGATCCCATCATAGCAGCCGACAGGCCTTTCAGCCAAGATTTCGATGCTTCGGTTATCTACGCTCCTATGATGTCGCGCTTGTTTTACGCAGGATTGCGATGGACAATAAAATGACAGTTAAAAAAATAAGGGATTTTAATTCCCAATTCCCAACAAATCTCTAACAACAACCGAAGCGCAGCAGCAGCCGAAAATCGGCGGCATGTAGGATATCGTGCCTATGGTGCTTCGTTTGTTTGTCGATCGCTCTTCTATCATGGCATGTTCGGGAGTTTTTTCCGGAGAATACACCACTTTGAAACCTTTGTGAATGCCCAAACGGTGCAAACGTTTGCGAACCACAGATCCCAACGGGCAACCAAAAGATTTTTCCACCTTGTCTATACGTACTTGTGTAGGATCAAATTTTCCGCCACTGCCAAAAGAACTTACCAACTTTAGATTGTTTTGCACGCAATGAAAAATCAAAGCGACTTTAGGCGATAATGTATCAATGGCATCGACTACATAATCATAAGCATGCAGGTTTACCACTTCAGGAATTTCCTCTTCGGTAATATAATGATCAATTACTTCTATTTCACATTTTGGGTTAATATCCCTGCAACGTTTTTCCCACTCATGGGCTTTTAATTCTCCGTCGTTGGCACACAAGGCAATCAATTGTCTATTGCGGTTCGATTGATGAATGGTGTCGCCATCCACTAAAGTCAATTTTCCTATACCGGCTCTGCAAAGCTGTTCCACGACATAACCGCCAACGCCTCCCAAACCCATAATTAATACATGTGCCGATTGAAGTTTCTTTAATCCTTCGGTAGTTACCAATAATTCTGTTCTGCTAAACACGTGATAATAATTAACAATTAATAACAAATAGAAATTAATGCTGAAATGTATTGATAAAATTTTGATACATTTCATTTCTCAATTGCGCAATGTCGCAATTTCTAAAATAGGTAGCCTTGCTATAAACCTCTTCTATTCCGGCCGCACAATCATCAGTTTCTAGAAAAAAGTCCGAAGGTTTAAGCTCTTTGATAACCGTACTTGCATTCGACAATTCATTAAGTAATGCTTTTCCAAACGAAAGTTTTACCCCTGCCCGCAAAAGTTGGGATGCTATTTCAGGCTTGTTATTGAACCCATGCACAATCCATGTCATTTTGGGTTGCATTTGTTTTTTCATTTCCAGCATTTCATTAAAAGCCTTTACGCAATGTATAATCAATGGTTTTTGAACTTTTTCGGACAGTAAAATATGCCACTTAAAGATTTCCTGTTGATAATCAGATGACGAAGCGCACAATTTGTCCAGTCCTGTTTCGCCAATAGCTACCACACGATTGTCGGTTGCCAAAAGTTCTATCTTATGCAAAGTTGTCTCTGCCCGTTCTTTCATCAAATGCCACGGATGCCAACCTATGGAAAACATGTTTACATGCTCAATATCCTGCATATTTTGGTTTGGGAGCAAAGAAAATACGGCATTTGCATTTTTCTCTGTATGTGTGTGTATATCTATAAATGGTATTGTTTCCACTTTTTTATCCTGCTTTAGCATCTTTTCCTTTTACACTGTTCTTTATCACCGCTTCCAAATCCTCATTATATTTTTTCCAGCTAAAATTTTGCAACACATAGGAATGTCCATTTTCGGACAATTGGTGACAGAGTGCCGAATCGGCAAGTAATTCAAGAATATGGTTTGCATATTCTTCAGGCTTTTCGGCAATCAGTATTTGTTTGCCGTGCTCAGCCATCAAGGCTTGGTTTGCCAAAGGCGAGGTAATGCAAGGAATGCCCATACACATACTTTCGAGCAATTTGTTTTGTAACCCCGTGCCTATCTGCATGGGTGCTACAAAAATATGAGAACCGGCATAGCAATCTCTCAAATCTTTGACCCAACCCGAAATAGTAACTTTTTCCGAAGCCAAAACCTGTACACTTTTTGCAGGATTAATACCGGCAATCAGCACCTTGATATTGGGATTTTGCTCCGAAACCAGCGGCATGATTTTTTTTATCAGAAATTCCACAGCATTTACATTGGGTGCATACGACATATTGCCTGTAAACAAAATATCATATTTTTTTTCTGCCGAAGAATTGGGAATATAATATTCTTCATCGACGCCATTGGGAATTACATGAATCGTATCTCTCAAAGGGCTTTGGATGCAATCTTTGTCGGCTTGCGAAATAATGGTTGTGGCAGCACAGTGTTCCAAAACCATGCTTTCGTACTTCTGCAAACGGTAAGCTTCCCACTTTAAAACCGGTTTCAGGTAAAAGGATGCTGTTTGACTTTGCCTTTTTGCATTTTGCGAAAGAGCGTCCTGAAAATCCAGAATCACAGGAATTTCCAAGTCTTTTACATATTCGAATGTCCGTACAAACTGCGCATATACTTTTTCCGGCCGATGTTTTTGTACAAAATTGTCAAACGATTTTAAGGCTTTTCTACTAAAAAAATAACCTATCTGGAAAGGTTTCCTTTGCAAGAAAGCTTTCAAAATATTAGTATATGCAGATAGTTTAGGAAGTTTCTCTACGTGGATATCTTTGCAAAAGGGTTTTAATTCTGACAAATGTTCTGGTTCAACTTCTTCATGCGAAAGGCAAAACAGATAAATATCGTTCTTTTCCGCAAGGCCTTTTATTTGATGAAAGGCGCGCAACTTATCGCCTTTAGTAAGCGGATAAGGAAAGCGGGAAAGAACAATTAGAAGTTTCACTATATCAGTTTTTAGGATTGGTCAAAAGTACAATGGATTTAGATAGACCTAGCAGGTTTTAAAAACCGTTAGGTCTCTATGGAATAAACAAATTGTTCTTAGATTTTTGTTACTTTTTCGTAAAACAGAATCAAATTATCCACAATTTTTTCGCTATTGTGTTCTCTCGAAATCAACTCTGCCGCTTTTTGCCCTATTTCTTTGGCTACAGCAGGTTCTTCGATGCAAAGTTTTATGGATTTCACAAATTCATCGGGTGTATTGGCAATCAGAATATCAACGCCATGGGTACATTTTATGCCTTCGGCGCCGATGGAAGTAGTTATCACCGTTTTCCCAATGGACATGGCTTCTATAATCTTAACCCTGATTCCGCTTCCCGACAAAAGTGGCACCACATTGATTTGCTTCGACGCAATAAAATACATAGCATCGGGGATTTCGCCCAAAATTTTCACATTGGGATATTTGCTTTTCAATAAGTGGGAAGGCATTTCGCGGCCTGCCAAATAAAGTTTGGCAAGTGGAATTTCTTTATGGACTTTGCCCCAAACTTTTTTCAAAAACCAATGGATGCCTTCAATGTTCGGCTGCCAGTTCATGGAACCTATATGAAACAATGAATTGGGCTCTTCTTCCACATTGTCAACATATTCAATAGTGGACAAACCAAAAGGAATTACCGTGATGGGCTTGTTAAAGCCTTGATTTTTGAAGAAATTGGCATCCAAAGTAGAAATACAGGCCATGCCGTCGTAGCTGTTCAAATGCGCCATTTCATAATTCTTCAACGTCAGAGCCAAATGCTTCATGTAAATCCGTTTGAAGATATTTTTTGTACTCTTGGCTATGCGCTGCCAGATAAGATGCTCGACATTGTGCGAACGAAGAATGATTTTTCCTTTGGAATGTTTTCTGATGGTTTCCACATAGGGCGTCATAAAAAGGCTTTCCAACTGGATAATATCAAACTCCTCCTCTTTCAAAATTCTTACAAGCGCTTCATTGAATTTCTTGTTTTTGAAACGGGCTATATGGTAAGATTCGCCTGTAAGGAAATAAAACAAAGCTTTGAATGGATTGGGTTTCAAATCAAAGTAAATAGCTTCGAAACGGGTAGCTTCGGCATATTGTGGGTCTAATTGCTTAGGCGTAAAAGGATGTTTGTAGGAATAGGCCGACAATACTTTTATGGTGCAGCCTTTTTTCAACAAACTTTGCGTGATGTTGTGCATTGCAATGGTACCCCCATCTACAGGCGGATAAGGTGGTTTATTACAAAGTTGCAAAACTTTCATGTCTTTTTTCAATTTAGTTCATACCCAATTTCATCAAACAATTTGGGCAGTTTTATAAGTTAGTTAATTTTTTCTGTCGATTGGTTCTTCTTCCGAAAAAGAGACAAAAACCTATCGAATAATTTTTTCCAGTTTTCGGCATCAAGTACCGGCGCATCTGCTGTGGCTTTGTAGGTCAAATAAATTCCTATGGGCAAAAATACCATATTGGCAAGCCACATACCAATTTCCACCGGCAAAGAACCACTTCGGGTGGCACGTTCGGCTATCATTCCCACAACATAATAAACAATAAAACATAATGTAGAAGCTACCAACGGCGCTCCCAATCCGCCTTTGCGGACAATGGATCCAAACGGCGCTCCCACTATAAAAAAGATAAAACAAGCAATTGGCAAACTGAATTTCCGCTGCATTTCTATCAAATGCCGGCGATAGGTTGTCATGTCTATGTTGGTAATTTCTTTTTGCGATTCTATTTCATATTTCCCGCTGCGGGCAAAATCTGTGGCATTTTTATAGGCAATTTCCTTTTTCGCTTTGGGCAAAGTGTCCCAATAAGCATAGAAACTCAATGCCGTATCTTTTAGATTTTGTTGATCTTTAGCTGTTGCATCAACATACAAACTATTGTAATAAGGTAAAGTCCGTTGAATAGCTTGAGCAATATTATCCAATTTCATATCCAATTGGATTTTAAAAGTGTCGCTGGCCTTTTGCAACTGTTTCAGATTCATCATTTCGTAATGATTTTTGTACATATCTTCGCTTTCGTTTTTTGCAAAAGCAAAAGAAGACAAATCAAAACGCTTGCTTTGTTCGTCAAAATAAATGCGTGTCAAAGGGAAATCAGGTTTATTTCCCCCTATTTCTTCTGTATAATTGTATCCTTTCGACAAATGAAAAGTTAGATAACGCTGGTCTGGCGAAATAACCATAGAGCCTTCCTGTGCTACTGTTATATTGTTCTGATTTCCATGAGTATGGTCGTAAATGATAATATTTTCCAGCTTTTTTCCATCACTGCTTTTTCCATTCACACGAATCACATAGCCGTCAATTCCCGAATAGTATTCATTTGGGCGTATGTTTAATGCCGGTTTGGTTTTGATAATATCGCTCCGCAAAGATTTGAATTTCAGGTTGGCGTAAGGCATAACCCAGTTGGTGAAGAAAAAAGCGACAAACACAAGGACTATGGAGGCAAAAGCCAATGGCATCATAATTCTTCGCAACGAAATTCCGGCGGCTTTCATGGCTACCAATTCGTATTTTTCGCCAAAATTCCCCATGGTCATAATACAGGCAAACAAAGTGGCAATTGGCAATGCCATAGGGACAAAAGTTGCCGAAGCATAAAGCAAAAGTTGCAAAACGATAAGAATATCGAGGCCTTTTCCCACAAGGTCGTCAATATATTTCCAAAGGAACTGCATAAGCAAGACAAAGTCCGCCAATGTAAATGTTAGCACCAAAGGGCCCAAAAAGGAAGTTAATATAAGCCTGTCAAGTTTCTTCACTTCGGAATTTATTCGTTTCCTAAAAATGCTTATTTGCCGAAAAAGAACCTTACAATATCGTTATAAGTGGCCAGCACCATTAGGCCCAGCAACAAGAACATGCCTACCATTTGCGCACGCTCCATAAATTTATCGCCGGGTTTGCGGCCTGTAATCATTTCTGCCAAAGTAAAGAACACATGTCCACCGTCCAAAGCCGGAATAGGCAAAATATTCATAAAGGCAAGAATAATGGACAAAAAGGCTGTCATTGTCCAAAAATGTTCCCAGTCCCAAGTTTGCGAAAAAATACTTCCAATGGTAAGAAATCCACCTAATTGTTTTTCGCCACCTTTATTAAATAGCAATTTTAATGAAGACACATAAGAAACCAAGGTTTTGCCGCCTATTTTTATTCCTTCGAGAATAGATTGGGCTAATGTATAGGTTATTTTCTTGGTTTCGAATATCTTATTCAAAGGCATCACATAAGCGCCGATTTTACCTTCTTCTGTTGTGGTTAATTCCACCGAAATAATTTCAGAGTTTCTTTCAATATTAACAGTTACAGCTTGTCCTTTAAAGTTGGCTATTTGTTCTGCAAAAGACATAAACGTAGGTGTTTGAATACTGTCATTTATACCTACAATATGGTCGCCGGCTTGCAATCCTGCTTTTTCGGCAGGGGAACCTTTTTCACATTTTTCAACAAGAAAAGGAAACCGAATCTGAGCAATTCCTCCTTTGGGCGGATTGGCTACAAATTGTTTGGATATATTGTCAGGCAACACAATATCGATAACAGAATCATTTCTTTCCACAGTAATATGTTGAGCCCCATTGACTACCAATTTATTTACCATATCGGCATCTGTTTCAACAGCTTTTCCTTCAATGGAAAGAATTTTGTCACCGTTTTTTAATCCTCCATCCAACAATATTTGGGCATAATCATAACCGTATTTGGCATTTTTTACAGGAATATATTCTTGTCCCCAAGCGAATAAAATACAAGGGTACAACACCATTGCCAAAACCAAATTCATTAAAACTCCACCTGTGATAATCAACAAACGTTGCCAAGCTTTTTTGGAACGGTATTCCCAAGGTTGCGGCTCACTGGCCATATCTTTCGACGACTTGGTTTCGTCAATCATGCCGGCAATGGCGCAATAACCGCCAAAAGGCAACCAACCCAAACCCCATTCTGTTGAATCGGGATGTTCAGCCCATTCTTCGGGGCTGCTTTTTGAAAAGGCGCTGAAATGCCATTTTTTATTATAGCGTTTGGCTCTCAAGATAGAAAAGCCCGGATTAAAAAACAGATAAAATTTTTCTACTCTGGTTTTGAAAATCCTGGCAAAAAGAAAGTGTCCTAATTCATGTATAAGAACTAATATTGAAAGGCTAAGAACAAGACCTAATACTTGATTGAATATTCCCATTATGATTTTAATATTTTATTTGACCAAATTAAAACTTGCAAAGGTACGAGTTTCTTCATCCGTTTGCAAATAATCTTCCAAGGAAGGATTTTGAATGAAAGGCATTTTAGACATGGCGTCCTCAATAATTTGAGGGATTTGCGTAAACTTGATTTTCGATTGAAGGAAAGCTTCCACGGCAATTTCATTGGCGGCATTCATGACGCAGGCCAAATTTCCTCCCTTTTCCATAGCAGTGTAAGCCAATTGCAGACAACGGAAAGTATCAGTATCGGCTTCTTCGAACGAAAATTTCGGATATTTGGCAAAACTGAATTTTTCCTGATTCGACGAAATCCTTTCGGGAAAAGAAAATGCGTACTGTATGGGCAGTTGCATACTTGGAATTCCAAGCTGGGCTTTCAAACTCCCGTCTTCAAACTCTACCAAAGAATGAATTACCGATTCGGGGTGAACAATGACTTTGATTTGTTCGGGACTTAAATCGAAAAACCACTTGGCTTCAATCACTTCCAAACCTTTGTTCATTAAAGTGGCCGAATCAATAGTCACTTTTTTCCCCATAACCCAATTGGGGTGTCTCAGGGCTTGTTCTACAGTTACTTTTTCCAGAAAGTCGAGAGATTTTCCACGGAAAGGGCCGCCAGAAGCCGTCAAGTAAATATGTTGTATTTTATTAAAATTCTCCCCTATCAAAGATTGAAAAATCGCTGAATGCTCCGAATCGACCGGCAAAATTGGCACTTTTTTTTCCAAAGCTTTTTGGGTTACCAAATTTCCTGCCACCACCATAGTTTCTTTGTTTGCCAAAGCAATGCATTTTTTGTGTTGAATGGCATTTAAAGTTGGTTTTAAACCCGAAAAACCTACCAAAGCGACCAGCACCATGTCGATAGTATCCATTTCCACAATGTCTTCCAAAGACTTTTCGCCGGCAAAAACTTTGATATCTTCATTTGACAAAGCTTCCTGAACAAAAGCGCATTTACTTTTGTCGGCAATCACCACCGCATTGGGTTTAAATTCCAATGCCTGTTGAACCAATAATTCGGCATTTCCATTTCCGGTCAATACTTCAACTTGAAATTTGTCGGAATGGTTGCGAATAATTTCTAATGCCTGGGTTCCTATGGATCCTGTAGAACCCAATATAGCTATTCGTTTTTTTGTCATTTCTTAAAAAGGAATATATTCTCGTGGATTAACCGAACTTCCATTGTGCCACAATTCGAAATGCAAATGCTGGCCGCTGGTTTGTTCGCCTGAATTTCCGATAAAGGCAATGGGTTCGCCCGCCCTCACAATATCAGACTCTCTTTTCAACAAAGAGGAATTATGTTTGTAAACCGATATAATATTTTGCGGATGCTGAACAGCAATGGTATAGCCCCCATCCACCGTCCAATCGGCAAAAATAACAGTGCCTCCGTAAATGGCCTTTACCGGCTCATTGGGTTTGGCTGCAATGTCGATACCCAAATGACGTTTGGATAAATCATAGCCATTCACGATGGTTCCTTTGATAGGTGTGTAGAAAAAGTAATTTTTCAAAGTATTGTCAGAGACCGAAAAAGGTTTTTCTTGTTCAGTTGTAGCACGTTTCTTTATGTCGTATTTACTTTTTGGATTGTCATCACTTTGCTCTTGCTCCACCCTTAAAAGCGAGTCTTCCTTAGAACGTTGATATTCTATGTTTTTGTAGTAATTTTTACTGGTGTCGTCTACTTTAGGTGTTTTGAAATCCACTGTAGGAATATCTTGTCCGCTAATTACCATTTTGATATTGTTCAACATCAATGTTTGGTCAGCATAAAGCCTTTGCAGGGAATCCAATTTCAAACGGTTGTTGTGTGCCTCTTCAATAAGGTCATCGCGCATATAACCGGGAATATATTGTCGTAAACCTGTAAATGCAATAATAATGGACGTTACGACCACCAAAACAATACTCAAAATTCCCAACGCTATAAAAACATTCATGGCAGAAAGCTTGAATGACCAACGCTCCTGAAAGGTGTCGGAATCCAAAATAACCAAACGATGCCTGTGTTTAAACAAGCGGAAAAATTCGTTCAGTTTTGTTTTTAAAATGTTTGTATTGAGTTTCATTTATTATTTTAAGACATTACCTGCGCTATCAATGTGTTTTGCAAATGTCGTTTTTTTTATCGACTTAGTCAAATACATTCTTAATAACTGTTTAAATTTATAAACACATCAGTCATTAAGCAACGGACTAAAATATAAACCGAACTAAACGGCTTTAGCCAAACATTTTCACTTTTAAATTAGGCTAAAGCCCCCAAAATGTTGTCATAATTAAAAAATCCGTCAGCTAAAGCAGACGGCAATAATTTTTAAACAATTTCTTAATATCGGTAAACGATAAAATAAAAATTTTGTTGCATAAGCTCTGTAACTGCTTAATTTTGCTTTTCAACTAAGTTTCGAAGGGTATTTTGACACCATAGTCTTTATTACTTTACAACAACTGCCTACACAGTAGGCAGTTGTTTGATACACCTCCATATTTGTTCATTGATTATATATAGGTGGTATAAACTTATTTATTCTGTGTGTTTATAAAACAAAAAGGAACGGCTTTGCAACCGTTCCTTTTTCATCAACAATTATCAAACCTATTTCAAACCTAATTTTTTCTTTACTAAAGGCATTAAATCGTCGCTCTCGTCTTGGTAAAGCAATGCGCCTATTCCTGAATCGAATACGTAGGTATATTTATTTTCCTTGGCTACCTCTGCAATGGCAGTTTTGGCTTTTTCAATAATCGGAGTTAACAATCTACGTTCTTCTTCTTGCAATTTCTTTTGTGCATTTTGCTGAAACTCTTCAATTCTAGCTGCCATGTCTTGCAATTCTTTTTGTTTGGTTTGTTTAATCAAATCCGACATTTGGCTTTGCTTTTCCATGAAATCCGAATAACGTTGTTCCAATTCTGTTTGCATGGTTTTCATGGTAGTTTCCATTTCTTTGGCTGTTTTTTGCAAAGTATTTTGTGCCGAATCTTTTCCCGGCATAATTTGCAACAACTCATTTGAATTTATATGTCCCAATTTGATTACTTTCTGGGCGTAAAGCGAGCCACTACTCAACGAAATGGCAACTACGGCCAAAAGAATTTTAATTGTGTGTTTCATTTTCTGTCAATGTTTTTGCCTTTATTTTGGCTTTTAATTATTTATAGATTTAATTTTTTCTAAAAGTGATTTGCAAATTTACAAGAAAAACTTCAAACTGCACAGACAATGCAGAATGAAGTTTTAATTTCTTTTATCCAAGGCGGTTATTTTTTTGCACCGGCACTGGTTTTGTAGCCTAAATCGTCCAAAATTTCGTCACTGATATCGAACTTCGCATCCGAAAAAATGATGGTTGCTCCTGCGGCTTTGTCAAAGATAAAAGCGTAGTTTTTATCTTTTGCACGTTTTTCCACCGCATTGTAAATTCTTTCTTGGATAGGTTTTACCAATTCCTGACGTTTTTTGGAAAGCATTCCGTCTGTTCCAAAATATTTCTTTTGCAGTTCTTTGGCATCTTTTTCAGCAGAAATAATTTCATTTTCTTTTTTCTTTTTCAAATCATCGGGCAAAAGGAGCGCCTCATTTTGATAGGCTTTGTATAATTTGTCCACGTTTTGAAATTTGGTTTCAATTTCTTTTTGCCAGTTCATGGTCAGTTCATCCAAAGTTTTTTGGGCTTGTTCGTATTCCGGTATATTGGAAAGGATGTATTCCGTGTCCACGCAAGCATACTTTTGAGCAAATCCGGCGCTTGCCAAGCCAATGCAGCAAAGAAAAGCAAAAACGATTTTTTTCATAATATCAAACTTTAAGGGTTAACAATATAATATAACAATGTTTTAGGTCAAAAGTTTAATCAATGGATTGGTTGATTGAAAAGTGCATTTGGCTTCCCGAAATGCTGTTGGCTCCCGGCGCTCTGTCGAAACCATAGCCCCAGTCAAATCCCAACATACCAAAATATGGCATATATACCCTGATACCCAAACCTGCTGCGGCATAAGGCCTGAACGGATTAAATTCGGCAGCTTGCAGCCATGAATTTCCTGCTTCGGCAAATCCCAAGGCAAAAATGGTAGCTTGAGGGCTTAAAATTACAGGATAACGAAGTTCAAACGTAAATTTGTCGTACACCGAAGCTCCAATGGAGTTTCCATGAGGATCTTTGGGGCTTAAAGCGCTGGAACCGTAACCACGCATAGGTACAACCTCGCGGCCGTCGATAGCCCAGCCGGACAAACCATCACCACCCAAGAAATAACGTTCAAATGGCGGAACGCCCACATTTTCGTTATAATAGCTCAAGAAACCCATACGGATTCTGGTGGTAAACACCAAATTATCAACGATATTAAAGTACCATGCCGCTTTGAAATTGATTTTGTAATATTCCAACCATTTGTATTTTTCAGAATCAGGCATGGTGCTGTAATCTTTGTTAGAGAACAGAGAGTAGGGTGGAGTCAACTGAAAATAGATAGACAAATCGGAACCTGTTCTCGGATAAATCGGTGCATCCAAAGAGTTTCTGCCTATGGTAATATTGTAGTTCAGGTTGTTGGCATAGCCTTCATCATAAAACTGTCCGTAGTTTTTGGCGCGGTATTGTTGGAAAGAAATTCCTTGTATGAAAGTGAAATAATCATCCGGCCATTTCAAACGTTTTCCCAAAGAAACCGAAGCTCCCAAAATACCTAAATAATAATCATTTGCCGGACTGCTTGACCAAAAACCGCTATTTTGATATGAATAATAGGCCGAAACAGTCAAAGAATTAGGTTTTCTGCCGCCAAGCCAAGGTTCTGTAAACGAGGCACTAATAGAATAATACGAAATTCCGTTGGTTTGCGCTCTGAAGCTCAAACGTTGTCCGTCGCCTGAAGGAAGCGGTGTCCAAGCCGATTTTTTGAAGAAATTTTTGGCAGAAAAATTATTGAATGTAACCCCAACGGTTCCAATAATCCGGCCACCGCCCCAACCGCCGGAAAGTTCCAATTGGTCGGTAGAAACTTCTTCCACTTCGTAGGTAATATCCACGGTTCCGTTTTCAGCATTGGGTTTTACATTGGGATTGATGGTTTCTTGATTGAAATAATTCAAGGCCGCTAAATCGCGAACGGCACGGATTACCTTTTCGCGGCTGAACAATTCACCGGGAAGCGTTTTCAATTCACGCATAATCACGTAGTCATTTGTGCGAGTATTTCCCGAAACATCTATTTTGTTGATGCGGGCTTGCTTACCTTCGCGGATACGCACTTCTATGTCTATAGAATCGTTTTGCACCAATACTTCCACGGGATTTGCATTGAAAAACAAATAACCATCATCCATATAAAGTGAATTGATATCCGTTCCGTTTTGGCTGTATTGCAAATGTTCTTCCAAAAGTTTTTTGTTGTAAGGAGTTCCCTGATCTATGCGCAAACGACGCGTAAGCTCGGCAGAAGAATATTTGGTGTTTCCCACCCAGCTGATGTCCCTGAAATAGTACTTATTTCCTTCGTAAATCTGAATTTTAACAATTTCACGGTTTTCGCTTACCATATAAACTGTGTCAAATTCCACTTTGGCATCGCGATAGCCGGCTTCGTTATATTTTTCAATCAATAAATCCAAATCTTTGCGGAATTCGGGTTCCACATATTTCGAAGCTTTCCAGAAACGCCACCAGGTTACCCGTTTGGTCGATTTTAAAGTACTGCGGACTTTACTGTCGGAAAGGGCAGTATTGCCTTCCACCAAAATGTCTTTGATTTTTACTTTTTTACCTTTGTTAATAGTGAAAATCAAAATTAATTCGTTGTTCGTACGCGAAGTGTCGCGTTCTTCGCGAATATTGACTTCGGCATTGGAATACCCTTTTTCGTCGTAAAAATTCAGGATTTTTTCTTTCGAAGTGGCTATCATATTTTGGGTTACCACTTCGCCCGACATAATATTGATTTTTTCGCGGATTTTGTCTGCATCGGATTTGCTAATTCCATCAAACCTGAATTTGGAAAGACGCGGACGGGTGGTAAGGATAAGATCCAGATAAATTTGTTTGTTCTCAACTTTTTTTACAGCTATTTGCACATCTTCAAAAAGGCCTTGTTTCCAAAGTTTGTCGATGGCATCAGAAAGTTTGTCGCCCGGAACAGTAATGGTTTGTCCTACGGTGAGCCCCGTAAGAAGAAGAATTACATTGTGGTCTAAATTGTCGCCGCCGATAACATTTACTTCGGCAATTTCGTATCGTTTGGGAGTTAAATAATCAATATCGGGAACAGTATTGGAAACACTTTCTTCGTCTGATTGACAATATCCGAAACAAGGTATAAAAAACAGTACTGCAATCAGCAATAATTTGTATATCTTCATCTGAAAATAATTTTATTTCAATGGCCTGAGCTGTAGGATTTTTGAGGTTTTACCTAAATACTTCCCATAACGCAACGGACTAATAACGTCTTTCTTCGTTATATATTTTGTGTGTATTATAATTTGTTATTGAACTTGTTGGCTTGTCATTCCAAAACGCCTTTCCCGCTTTTGAAAATCTATGATGGCTTCGTACAAATCTTTTTTCCTGAATTCCGGCCAAAGCAAATCTGTAAAATAAAGTTCCGTATAAGCGATTTGCCAAAGCAAAAAATTACTTAAACGATATTCGCCACTGGTTCTTATCAACAGTTCAGGGTCAGGAAATTCTGACGTGTACAAATACGACGAAATGGTTTCGGGTGTAATTTCTTCCACTTCTATATTGTTGGCAATCAAATTGCGGCCAATTCTTTTCACGGCTTCGGTTATCTCGCTGTAAGAACTGTAACTCAGAGCCAAAATCAAGGTCGTTCCTGTATTTTTTGAAGTGTTGGCAATGGCTTTTTGCAATTCATCGAAGGTTTCTTTTTGCAAAAGATCTAAATTACCAATGGCCGTCAAACGGATATTGTTTTTGTTCAAGGCAGGCAATTCTGCATGAATGCTTTTTACCAAAAGCTCCATCAATGCATCTACTTCATCTTTGGGACGTTTCCAGTTTTCGGTAGAAAAAGCATACAGTGTTAAATATTTTACACCCAACTCTGTACAGCCTTCCAAAGCTTCGCGCACGGCTTCCACGCCGCTTTCGTGCCCAAAAGTCCTTTCGCGGTTTTGCTTTTGCGCCCACCGTCCATTACCATCCATAATAATGGCAATGTGCTTGGGAAGCTTTTCTGTATTGATTTTTTGTTTTAAAATTTCCAATTCGTTCATACAGTTTTTATAAAGAAGGGTTCCTTTTTCTTGATTTTTGTGAAGACTTGTAGTACATGGGGGTTCCTTCGGTTGAACAACTTTGTGGGAAAAACGAACGAAGAGACACGGTCAAAGTTACACCAAAATAGCTGTACCAGTCGTTCATAGCGCTGTTTCCTCTGGCGCTTCCTTCGGGGTTGGGGCCGCCCACAGTCCTGTCTGCCATGGTTACAGAGGCATCTGCCAAACCATCGTATCTATGAATTTCTCTCAAAACATCTTCGCCTACATAAGTTGTGCTGACATCGTCCAAATAGTCTGAAAAAGTTAATCGCAAACCATATTCCACACCCATGGAAACAAATTTAGACAAACTGAACTTAAATCCAATACCCATAGGAATGGCTAATTGAACCAGAGAATATTGTGTTCTGTCAGGATAAGCGCTGGAAGTTTGCCCTTCGGTTGTTAAATCCCTTAAATTGTAGGTAGTTCCATCCGGAGCAGTGGCTTTGGGGTTGAAAGTACAAAATCCCAAACCTGCAAAAATATAGGGCGACCACCAAAAACGTGTTCCGGTGTAGTAAGGCAAGAAATTGTATTCCATTTGCCCGCTAAATTCAAACAAATACGAATTAAAACTCAGGTTGCGCTTTTCATTTACATCAGGGTTTCCGCCTTTCATTCCGCCATACAAAGCATCGGCTTTGGCAACCAAACGTTGGTTGATGGTGTAGCGGTAAAGTAAACCGCCCGCAAAAGAAGGTTGGCTAAAAGGCGACATATCGTTCAAATCGCCCATGTAAGTGGAACCTCCAACAAGAACCCCAATTTCCGAACGGCGCCAAAATTTTTGTGCATTAGCCGAAAGGGAAACGCCTAAAAATAAGAAAAACAGAATAATAAATATCTTCGTATTTTTCATAAATATGGATATTAGATAGAAATAATCATTTCTTTTAGAAACTACAAAAATATCAAAAATTTTTGGCTCAATCAAATAGTTCTCCGTTAAAAGAACAAAGAGCTCTCATTGTGAGTGTTTTAAAAGTAATACAATTGATAAACTTTCTCTAAAATAGTTTGTTATTTTCAAACAAAATCTCAGGTATTTTCGAATAATTAAATTTTGTAATTTTGTGTTTTCGGGTTTTGTATTTTTCATAAACACCTATATCCTTATTTACTAAAAAGATAGCTTAAAAAAACTGTATGAAGAAAAAGCTTTTTTGTGTTTTTGTATTTGGTTTTTTGATTTTTGCTTCGTGCGAAAAGAAAAGGTCTTTTCACCCCGGTACGGTTAATTTTCAAGTTTCTTATAATGAGAATTTCGACGAAGTAGTTTATCCTTCGGTAATACTTGGATTGGCAAATTATACAGGCAACAATGAAAGTGTTCAAGACGATTTTTTTACTTTTAAACTCAAATCACCTGTCGATCGCGCCATTTTAAAGATTAAAGTGGATGAAACGCCTCTGAATTTTGAGACTGTTTTTCAGGCAGAATTGAAAGAACGTGGAAAGGAATATAGCTTTTCTCCCATTATTAAATGGAAATACGATAAACTGAAAAGCTTGGAACAAGCGGCTACGGTGGATTTTACGTTTACCTGTTATATTAATGACGAAGAAGTCAGTATAGAGAATGTGCGCCTGAATTGTCGTGGCATTAACGAATGCGTACTTGGCTTGATTGACACCAACAACCACTATGTGGATTTCAAATGGATGTTGGCAAGCTATGTAAACGAAGACCATTATATGATTGACGTTTTACTAAAAGATATTTTGGAACAAAAAATAGTGAAACGTTTTGTGGGTTACCAAGGTTCGGAAAAAGATGTGGAAAATCAGATTTTTGCCATTTGGTATTTTATGCAAAACAGAGGCGTACGCTACAGTTCCATTGCGGCAATAAGCCGTCCTTCGCCACGGGTTTTTTCGCAATATGTCCGCTTTTTCGATCAGGTTTATAATAACCGGCAAGCCAACTGTATAGACGGATGTATCTTTTTTTCTTCGGTTTTGAAACGGATAGGCATGTCCCCATTTTTGGTAGGCGAACCGCAGCACATGTATATGGGCGTTTACAAAAATCCTGATAAAAAGGAAGTTCTTTTGCTCGAAACCACTTATATCGGCGAGGTGGATTTGTCCGAAATTCAGGATAAAAACACTGACAGTACTTCACTGGACAAGTATAAACATTATTTGAATCCGGGAACTTTTGAAAAATATATGAATGACGAAATTTCGTTGGATGACGTAAAAAAAGAAATTTCGTACAAAACTTTCCAAAAAGCAATAACCTCTGACATTAAGAAATACAATGCCACCCGCAAAAAAATGATGGATCCCAATAATCGGGAATACCATTTTTATGATATTTCCGAACTGCGGAAAGTCATACAGCCTATTGGTAGGTAGGGTTTAACCCTTTTTCAAAACACAACACAAATCGCTTGTAATCAATATTTTTCAAAGAAGATTTATATGCTGTTTTGAAAATAGAGCTAAATAATGTATCTTTGCACTTCTTAAAACATAGCTATATGTCACCAGAAAAGAAAGATCAAACCCTTATCTTTGCAGGCAGATGCACTGCTAATTTGGCCGAGAAAATTGCAAATGAATACGGTACTTGCTTAGGAAATTCTATCGTATTTGATTATGCCGATGGCGAGTTTCAACCTTCGTTGGAACAAAATGTCAGAGGTCGTGATGTTTTCATCGTTCAATCGACCATTCCGCCTACCGATAATTTGTTTGAGCTTTTAATGCTTATTGACACGGCTAAAAGAGCTTCGGCAAAGAGAATTGTTGCTGTAATTCCTTATTTCGGTTTTGCTCGCCAAGACAGAAAAGACAAACCTCGTGTTCCCATTGCAGCCAAATTGATTGCCGATTTGTTGCAAGCTGCCGGCGTCCACAGAATCATTACCATGGACTTGCATGCCGACCAAATACAAGGTTTTTTCGATATTCCGGTTGACCATCTTTTTGGGTCTTCTTTGTTTGTTCCTTATGTAAAATCATTGGGAATTCCTTGTGAAGACTTGTTGTTTGCATCGCCCGATATTGGCGGTTCGCGCCGTGCGGCAAACTACGCCAAATGTTTGGGAACAGGTTTTGTGATTTGCTACAAACAACGTAACAAACCCAACGAAATCGGCACCATGCAACTGATTGGAAATGTGGAAGGAAAACATGTAATTTTGCTTGACGACATTATGGATACAGGTTCTACCATGATGAAAGCAGCAGAAATAATTAAAGAGCAGGGAGCAAAAAGTGTTCGCGCTATGATTACACATCCCGTTTTGAGTGGAAATGCCATTGAAAAAGTGAACAACTCTGTTTTGGAAGAATTGATTGTAACCGATACCATTCCATTAAAGGAAGAATCGCCCAAAATCAAAGTGCTTTCTACATCCTGGCTTTTTGCCGAAACCATTCGCAGGGTTGTAAATTACGATTCAATTTCAGATTTATACGAATTAACAATAAAAAAATAAGGAAATAGTTCCTTTTTAATTTCAAATAAAAAATAAAAAAAATGAAATCAGTATCTATGAGCGGTTCTCTTCGCGAGAACGTAGGGAAAAAAGATGCAAAAGCACTTCGCAACAGCGAAAAAGTTCCTTGTGTACTTTATGGTGGCACAAACGAACAAGTAAGATTCTCTGTTGAAGAAAAAGCTTTTAAACCATTGTTGTTCACTGCCGAAGTAAAATATGTTGACCTTGAAATTGCCGGCAAAAAAACACAAGCTATTCTTCAGGATATTCAATACCATCCTGTTAGCGACAAAATTTTACATGCTGACTTTTTGGAATTAAACGACCAAAAACCTATCGTTATGTCCATCCCTGTTCACACCAAAGGAACATCTCCTGGCGTGTTGCAAGGGGGAAAATTGATTACCAAAATCCGCAAAATGAGAGTAAAAGCATTACCTCAAGATATGCCGGAAAATATTACTGTGGATATTTCTAAATTGGAAATTGCACAAAGCACAAAAGTAGCTGAAGTAAGCATTCCTAACGCTACCGTTTTGGAATCAAAAAACAGTGTGGTTGTATTTGTGAAGCCTACAAGAGCTTCTTCAAAATAATTTTGAGCTTGTTTATAACAAAAAAAGCTGCCCAAAGGCAGCTTTTTTTGTATCTACTCTCTAAGATCTATTTAAGGATCTCGCAACATGTTCATGCCTAAAAAATAGATTTAATATATAGATTTTTAATTTGTTAGGTGGAATGAAGATTTTATCATATTTTCTTGTCAATACTTTGCTATATTCAAAAATAGGACGTAATTTTGCAAATAAATGTTAAATTTTATTCAATAGATAAAATAAATCCAACTTTATGAAAAGACTTATCCTTTTACTTTTGATAATTAGTTTTGTATTGGACTTTTACAACCATACAATGGCGCAGAATGACAAAAGTAATTTATCATTTCTTAATCCTAAAAAAACATTGACTACAAAGACAGAAGGCGAATGGTTGCCTGCAACTATATCTGCTTATGAAAATGATGGTGTTATTTATAAAAAAGCTTTTACATATAATGAAGATGGATATTTAGTTTCGGAATGGAATCAAAAGTATATTTATAACGGATGGCAAACGGATGCCGGACGTTTTTATAGCTATGATGAGCGCAACAACAGGCTTTTATGCGAGTATATGGAGTATAAGCGTAATGGTATGCAGGCATACAGCAAGGAGGCTTATACTTATGATGATAGAAATAATTTATTAAGTGAGACAATTTATAGCCGAGACGGATCAAATTGGGTGGAAAATTTGAAAAGAACCTATACATACGATGCAAAAAACAATCTACTTATCAAAAATTTTGAAACAAGTGGTGGGAGAATAATTTATGTATATGATGATAATGGTAATTGTATAGAAATGCATGATCAACATTGGAGTAATCAAAAGAATATTTGGGAGGAAGATACAAGCAGGATTCATTATTATTTTTATGATGAAAACAGCAGGTTGCATATAAAAATAGAACCCCGTCAATCATCATATCGTCCTGACCATTGGGGTGATTGGTGCGAAGAGGAAGATCAGGAATCACGTAAATATCATTCTAGGAAAACTTATTTTTACGATACCCAAAACAACTTAATTGAAGAGTTGGAAGAAATAGATATAAATGGCATGTATGAAAACTTCGCCCGAAATATTTTTACATTCGATGAAAACAACAATTTACTTTCCCGGTCGTACCAACAGGCAGAAAATAATGAATGGACAGAAGCTTACAGAGAGGTATATACTTATGACAATAAGAATAATTTATTGACGGAAACTTTTACCGCTACCAAGCATATTTATAGCTATGATGATCAAAACAACAAAATATCAGTTGTCTCTCAAACGAAAACTGATGAAGAATGGGTGAATACTTCCAAACAAACCTATTTTTATGATGAGAACTCCAATGCAACCTCGACTTTCTACTGGAAATGGAACAATAATAGTTGGGAAAAGGATATTAATTATTACCTGAAAATCCCTGTTTTAAAGGGTGAAGAAGAGTTTTCTTCTGTAGATATATTTCCGGGTGCTACGCATAAACTGACTGTTACTTATATCAAAAAGGGGGATACAACAGATAATTCTTATTTTACCGATAGTTCTGAGTTCAGAATCTTTATTGATGATCTTTCAGCAGAAACACCAAAAACTTCTATTTCTAATGAAATTACTATATTCCCCAATCCGGCAAAAGATTTTGTGAATATTCAATCGGCTATTGGCATTCAATCCTTGACTGTATTTAACCAAATGGGTCAAAAAGTTAGAGAAGAATCTGTAAATTGTCAAAAACTTGATATTAGCAACTTATCTAATGGAATTTATTTTCTTCAAATGAAAACAAGTGAAAGAATTGTAACAAAAAAGCTGATTAAAAGATAAAATAAGTCTTCGAAAAGTTGAAAACAAAACTTGTGAACATGAAAATTTGTCAATAACCCTATACACAACAGAGAGTGATATTTTTAGAAGTTGGATTTCAGATTAATGCTACTGTTTCTTTAGCCAATTTTACTGAAAACAACTTGTAAGATATTGTCAATGAAGTCAATATGTCATAATTAGGAAAGGTATGTTGAATAGCGTTACAAACAAATGCAGTCCTAAAAGTTGAAATTTGTAAGTGAGAAAGGATTAATTCTTCAAAATCAATTCAACGACATTTTCAACATGATGAGTATGTGGAAACATGTCAACAGGTTGGATTCTGCCAACGGAATATTTTTCCGAAAGTAACTGTATATCTCTTGCTTGTGTTGCCGGATTGCAACTGATATACACAATTTTCGTAGCTTCTATTTTGAGCAATTGTTCTACCACTTTTGCATCCATACCGGCACGCGGCGGGTCGGTAATAATAATGTCAGGTTGTCCGTTTTTAGAAATAAAATCATCTGTAAAAACTTTGGCCATGTCGCCGGCAAAAAAAGTACAATTTTTCGAAGAATTTAACAAAGCATTTTCTTTGGCGTCTTCGATGGCTTCGGGAACATATTCGATACCAACAACTTTTTTAACGTATGGTGCTACAAAATTGGCAATAGTTCCTGTTCCGGTATAAAGGTCATAAACTACATCTGTATCTTTTAAACCGGCAAATTCAGCAGCGAAAGAATACAGTTTAAAAGCTTGTTCCGAATTGGTTTGGTAAAAAGATTTCGGACTGATTTTGAATTTTAAAGCAGGTTTGCTATCCGAAAAAGCAGGCATTTCTTCCAAAATAGAATCCTTTCCTTTAAATACTTGTATATCTAAATCATTGATAGTGTCGTTGAATTTGGTATTCAAAACCCATTGCAAAGAAGTAATTTCAGGAAACCCTTTGTAGATGAATTGAAGAAGCGCCATTAATTCTTTTTCATCGTCTTCGGCTACACATAAAATCACCATCAATTCGCCTGTTGAAGCGGTTCGAATGATTAAATTCCGCAAAAATCCGGTGTGGTTTTTAATATCATAATAAGATAATTTATTTTCCTTTGCGTATTTTTTTACGGCTAAACGGATATTGTTAGATGGATCTTTTTGCAAAGCACAAAATTCAATATCAAGAACTTTGTCAAAAAATCCCGGAACATGAAATCCTAAGGCATTGTTGTCGAAAACTGTTTCGTCAGAAGGTTTTTCTACATGCCAAGCTTTATTCGAAAAAGTGAATTCCAATTTGTTACGGTAAAAGAAAATGGAATTAGCAGCACAAATTGGTTGAGCTAAAGAGGTATCTACTTTGCCTATACGTTGAAGATTATCAATAACTTGTTTTTCTTTGAATCGAAGTTGTGATTCGTATTTCATGTTTTGCCACTTACATCCACCGCAAATGCCGAAATGAGGGCATTTTAATTCTGCCCTATCCGGTGAGTATTGATGAATGGCAATGGCTTTGCCTTCAGCATAATTCTTTTTCCGTTTGAAAATTTGCAAATCGACAACATCACCAGGCACTACAAATGGGACAAAAACCACCATATCATCCACTTTGGCAATGGCTTTGCCTTCTGATCCTGCATCAAGGATTGTAACATTTGGGATGATGATAATTTCTTTTTTGCGAGATCTCATAACAAAGAATTGAAAGGGAAATTGGTGCTAAAAAACGAACAAAAAGAGGATGCCTAAATATTATGGGCACCCTCTTTTAAATATTTTAAAGGCAAAAAATGCCAATGAATAGACTATCTTTCGTCAGAAACGGTTAATTTTTTTCTTCCTTTTCTTCTGCGAGCGGCAAGAACCCTTCTTCCATTAGCGGTAGACATTCTTTCTCTAAATCCATGTTTGTTTGCTCTTTTTCTGCGAGATGGTTGATATGTTCTTTTCATTTCTTTTAAATTTTAGAACTGCAAAGGTACGCAAAAAATCTATTTTTACAAACTATTTTCTATTTTTTCTGAATATTTTTTGCAAGAAATATAAATTATGGAATTATGGAAAATCTGTACAGAGTTAATATTGCTATTTCAATTAAGATTTTGTAAATATTTTCAGAAAGATAAAAATTAATCGTAATTTTGCATGATTATGGAGGAATTCTATTCTTTTGATAATTTAAACTTTAAACGTAAATGTGTGGAATTGTTGGATATATAGGGAATAATCAAGCGTATCCTTTTTTGATAAAAGGTTTGCATCGTTTGGAATACAGAGGTTATGACAGTGCAGGTGTTGCCTTGTTGAATAACTCTATGGAACTTTCTGTTTATAAACAAAAAGGAAAAGTAGCCGATTTGGAAGTTTTTACAAGTGATAAAGATATTTCGGGAACATTGGGGATTGCTCATACACGTTGGGCTACGCATGGCGAACCCAACAATCAAAATGCCCACCCTCATTATTCTCAATCTCAAAATTTGGCATTGATTCATAATGGAATCATAGAAAACTACAAAGTTTTAAAAGAAGAACTGATTAAACGTGGATACATATTTCAAAGTGACACAGATACAGAGGTTTTAATTCAGTTGATTGAATTTATGAAAGAATCCCATCAAGTGGATTTGTTTACAGCTGTGCAAATGGCTTTGAAAAATGTAATTGGCGCCTATGCCATTGGTATTATTGAAAAAGGAAATCCTGATTTATTGATTGTTGCACGTAAAGGAAGTCCTTTGATTGTGGGAATAGGAAAAGATGAATTTTTTGTAGCTTCGGATGCCTCGCCCATTGTGGAATATACTGATAAAGTAGTGTATTTGGGTGAAGAGGAAATTGCTGTTTTGGAAAGAGGAAAAGAGATAAATATCAGGACTTTGTCTAATGTGGAAAC
>JAVBMO010000174.1:0-5608 GCA_031552355.1 Bacteroidales bacterium
ATGAATTAAAAGTTCATCATTCATAACTCATAATTTTAAGGAAATGGCTCTGATAAAGAAAGTAAAAGGAATAGCGCCCAAATGGGGAAAAGATTGTTTTATTGCCGAAAATGCCACCATTGTAGGCGATGTTGAAATGGGTGACAATTGCAGTGTATGGTTCAATGCCGTTGTTCGTGGCGATGTTCATACGGTTCGCATTGGCAACAATGTGAATATCCAGGATGGCGCCATTATCCATTGCACCTACCAAAAAGCTTCTGTAACTATTGGAAATAATGTATCCATTGCCCACAATGCCATTGTGCATGGTTGCACCATTGAAGACAATGTACTTATTGGCATGGCAGCCATTGTAATGGATGGCGCTGTGATAAAAGCTAATAGTTTGATTGCCGCAGGTGCCATTGTGTTGGAAAATACCGTAGTAGAATCGGGTAGTATTTATGCAGGTATTCCTGCCAAAAAAGTAAAAACTTTGCCACAGGAAACCTTGGAAGGCACTGTAAAACGTATTTCCAACGCCTATCCAATGTATGCCGGCTGGTACGATGAAGATAATGGGGAATTGAAAGTGGAGGATTGAGAATAAAACATCTATATTCATTTTCAATTTTCAACTCTCAATTTTCAATTAATATGAATTTTTGGTTAGTAAAGTCAGAACCTACAAAATATAGTTGGGAGAAATTTTTGTCCGACAAGGAAACTTTTTGGGATGGTGTAAGGAACTTTCAGGCTCGCAACAACTTGAAGGCTATGAAAATTGGCGATAAAGTTCTTTTTTACCATAGTAATGAAGGAAAAGAAATTGTGGGTGTAGCCGAAGTCAGCAAAGAATATTTCCAAGACCCCACCACTACCGACAGTCAATGGGTTGCCGTAAACTTAAAACCTGTTCATACACTGAAAAATCCGGTAAGTTTAGAAAGAATAAAAACCGATGAACAATTGGCCGGCATCGGCCTCATAAAACAACAACGGCTTTCGGTAATGCCGCTTACTGCTGCCGAATTTGACCGTATTTTACTATTAAGCGAAGAAGATTGATTTTAGAATATGAAGAAAATTAAAAAAGACATTTTAAACGAAATTCCTAACGAAAGTGAAAGAATTATTTCCTTAGATGATATTGATATTACGGCCTTTTGGGGCGTAAATGAAAAACTTCTGAATTTTCTCAGGCTTTTGTTTCCAAAAGTAAAAATTGTTGTGCGTGGCGAAATGGTGAAGCTTTTGGGCGAAAAAAATGAAATAGAAAAACTCGAAAAAAATATTCATTTCATGGTTTTGCATTTTGAACATTTTGGAAAAATATCCGAAAAGGAAATTATGCAAATTATTGAAAAAGAGCAGTCCGGCGTAGAAAAAGAATTAGAAAAAAACGTATTGGTACATGGAAATCATGGTTTGCTAATAAAAGCACGCACCGAAAACCAACAAAAAATGGTGGACGCCATTGCCGAAAACGATATGGTTTTTGCCATTGGGCCTGCCGGTTCGGGGAAAACCTATACTGCTGTCGCTTTGGCTGTACGTGCGTTGAAAAACCGTGAAGTCCGCCGTATCATTTTAACCCGTCCTGCTGTGGAAGCCGGAGAAAATCTCGGCTTTTTGCCCGGCGACTTACGTGACAAGTTAGATCCGTACTTACAACCCTTGTACGACGCTTTGCGCGATATGATTCCCACGCAAAAATTACTTTCTTATTTAGAGGAAAATACTATAGAAATTGCCCCTTTGGCTTTTATGCGCGGACGTACGCTTGATAACGCTTTTGTGATTCTCGACGAAGCCCAGAATGCCACCGAAAGCCAAATGAAAATGTTTTTGACCCGTATGGGGCGTTCGGCAAAATTTATCATCACAGGCGATGTTACCCAAATAGATTTGCCCAAGAATCAACAATCGGGTTTGATAAAAGCAGAAAAAATCCTGCAAAACATTGAGGGATTGAAATTTATTTACCTGACACAAGATGATATCATTCGCCACAGGCTGGTAACTCAAATTGTAAAAGCCTACGAAAAGAAAGATTAGCTTATTTTAGGGTTGTTAACATCAATTATAAAAAAGACTGTTTGGCAGTTGATTGCATTTTTTGAATTGTGGCAATAGTTCAAAGCTCATTTTTTTGTACTTTTGCAAGATAAAACAACCCTTTCCAGGAACTTTACCATGCACAGAAACCCTTATACGCCTAAACAACCTTTGGAAGATTTGAAACGGTTTCTTTTAAGTGGAACCGTTTTGCCACGCCTTATTTGGGTGTATTTATTCGGTTCTTTGCTTTGCCTTGTAGCGGTTCTATTGAACCATTTTGAAATCAGTGGCTTTAAAGAATTTATAGAAACCCATTTGGCGCTTTCTGCCAATGCAGAAATTTTTCTGCATAACCCATGGACTTTGTTTACTTATCCCTTTCTGAGTTTTGACTTTTTTTCATTTTTGTTTGGAGTCCTTTTATTGGGTTATTTCGGATTGTTGTTTTGCCGCTATTTGGGCCATCGCCGTTTCTTTACTGCTTTTTCTTTGGCGTCACTTTTAAGCGGTATTTTCTACATCGTTCTGAATACCTTTTTTGCAAGTACTTTTTTGTCGTATCCCGAAATTTTAACAGGCCCTCTACCGGCTGTTTTCGCTATCTTTTTCGGAGTTGCTTACTATTTGCCGGTAGAACCTATCCGTTTCCCTTTTTTCGGAAATGTGAAATTAAAATATGTGGCATGGATTTTGGCCGGGATGGAATTGTTTATGGTTTTTGGGGAACATTCTGCCGAACATCTTACCAATCTCTTTGGGGGTTTGGTGGGGGTGGCATTTATTTTCTTTGACAGAAAATCCGGTGGCAAATCTTTCTTCAAACCGAGAAAAAAACTGAAAGTTAGAGGAAAAGCTGCTCATTCAAGACCCTTGACAGATGAACAATACAATGCCGAAAGGGCTAAGCGCCAAAAAGAAATAGACCGCATTTTGGATAAAATTTCCCAGCATGGCTATTCGGCTTTAAGCAAGGAAGAAAAACAAACTTTGTTCGAAAATTCAGGAAAATAAACAGATAAATCAAGGATTCGAAAATGAAATCAGTTATTAAATGGGTTTTTATTCTCTTGAATGCAGTGGCGGCATTGGCGCTTCTTCTGTCTTATTTATCGGCCTTTGTAAACCCTCAAAAAGTGCCCATCTTGGGCGTACTTAGCTTGGGTTACTTGGCGTTGCTGGGTATTAACCTTGTTTTTGTTTTATTGTGGTTGTTTGCCTACAAAAAATACTTTCTTATTTCCCTTATTGCCATTTGTTTGCGGATTGATTACCTTCCGGCATTTTTTCAATTCGGAAATTCCGAAAAGACAGAACAAACCGACGCCAATGCTTTTAAAATCATGACATTTAACCTGCATGCCTTCAGAAATATTGATGAATGGGTGCGGGAACCCGAAAGTGTGGATAAAACCTTGGAGTTAATCAAAGAAAACGAACCGGATATCATTTGTTTTCAGGAATTTTACAGCAATAAAAAGAAAGGCAATCCTTTTAACGTTGTGGAACGGATAAAAAAGGAAACTTCTTTGAAATATTATTGTGCTTCGTTCGAAAACAAAAATTCTGTTCGGGGAAACATAATTCTTTCCAAATTTCCCATTCTGAAAGGCGATACCATCAACGGAAGCAATTCGGATGGACTCAGATCGGTTTGGGCCGATATTTTATTGGATAAAGACACCATTCGGCTCTATAACTTACATTTAACCTCTTTCCGCTTGGACGATTTCGACGCCAAAGCCTTTGAAGATATGACCGAAAAAGTAAGTTTTGAGAAAGAAAAAAGCAAAACCATTCTTCGCAAATTGCGCACAGCACAGACAGAGCACGGCAAAGAAGCCGATATTCTAAAAAAACACATGACCAATTGTGGTCATAAAACTTTTATCTGCGGCGATTTCAACGACTCGCCGTCTTCTTATGTTTACCGGCAATTGATAAAAAACAAGAAAGATGCTTTTCGCGAAAAGGGAAGCGGCTTTGGAAATACCTACAATGGCAAATTCCCTGCTTTCAGAATCGACTATATTTTAATGGATCCTCAATTCAGTACCTTGGATTTCAAAGTGCATCCGGTTGATTTTTCTGACCACTATCCCGTTTTTGCATCCATACAAAAATTGAAGTAATACTCGCAGAGAAATTACGAATTGGGAATTACGAATTAGGAATCGAAACAGCCAAAGAGGCCAAAGGTTCAAGGTAGAAGGTAAAAGGCATTAACGCCGTTCATCATTCATATATCATAGTTCATCGTTAAAAAAAAACATTTTCAATTTATTTGACACAGAGAACCACAGAGAAATTTTGGATTTAACAGCCGAAGAATGTGGAGGTATTTTGCCGAAGGCAAAATCAAATCCTGTAATCAAATTCCAGACAGGATTAACAAGCAAAATTAAAACCTGAAGATCCTGTCCATCCTGTCGAGAAGAAAGTGTTGCGCAGCGACAATTCATCATTCATAACTCATCGTTAAATAAAGAAAATCCTGTCCATCCTGTCGAAAAACGCAATGACGCGCAGCGACAAACATTTTCAATTTATTCGACACAGAGAGCCACGGAGAAATTTTGAATTCAGAATTTTGAATTTTTAATTAAACAGCCGGAGAATACATGAGGTATTTTGCCAAAGGCAAAATTGAATCCTGTTAATCGTTAAAATTTAGACAGGATTAACACGCAAAACAAAACCTGAAAATCCTGTCCATCTTGTCAAAAAAAGGTGTCGCGTAGCGACAAACATTTTCAATTTATTTGACACAGAGTAACACTGAGGCAAATCTTAAATTAGGAATTGAACAGACAAAGAGGCAAAAGGTATTAACGCCGTTCATCATTCATACATCATAGTTCATCGTTAAAATACATTTTCAATTTATTTGACACAGAGAGCCACGGAGAAATTTTGAATTCAGAATTTTGAATTTTAAATTAAACAGCCAGTGAGAACCACAGAGGTATTTTGCCAAAGGCAACCCCAAAAATCCTGTAAATCGAAAAAGTTCTCGTACAAACCTAACAGGTTTCAAAAACCTGTTAGGTTTTAAAGTTTAGACAGGATTGACAAGGAAGTAAAACCTGAAAATCTTGTAACCCTGTCAGAGAAAGGTGTCGCGCAACGACAAAATTCATCATTCATAACTCATCGTTAAATAAAGAAAATCCTGTCCATTCTGTCGAAAACGCAATGTCGCGCAGCGACAAACATTTTCAATTTATTTGACACAGAGTAACACGGAGGCAAATCTTAAATCAGGAATTAAACAGCCGGAGAATACAGAGGTATTTTGCCGAAGGCAAAATTGAATCCTATAAATCATTAAAGTTTAGACAGGATTAACAAACAAAATTAAAACCTGAAAATCCTGTCTATCTTGTCAGAGAAAGTTGTCGCGCAGCGGCAAACATTCATAGTTCATAATTTGGAGGTGTTATAAAAAGTATGCTGCTATAAATAAGTGACACTCAGGAAAAATAAGAGTATTTTTGTAAAATGCAAGTCACAATCATACTCTACTGTCCTCAGTGTCACAGTGCAAATGTAAAGAAAAACGGGAAGA
>JAVBMO010000191.1:0-16791 GCA_031552355.1 Bacteroidales bacterium
TACATTGATAATTTTGCTTTTTATTGGTTTTCTTCCCGTTTTTCTTTACATTTGCACTGTGGCACTGAGGCCAGTAGAGTATGATTGTGATTTGCATTTTATACCAAGATAATATATTATTTAGTCCAATCGGTGTCTGAAAAAACATACTTATATGCGCAGGTGGCTTTAACCATTTTTGGAGTTATTGTGTTCGTGTTTTGGCTAATAAATTCACTTACCTGTTCGAGGGAATGGAATATTTTATTGGTAAATGCCCGTTTGAATTTAGCCCACATTTTTTCAGCAGGGTTCAGTTCCGTACTATACGGGGGAAGGAATAGCAGCGCGATATTGGGTGGGATTATTAATTTTTTTGTTTTGTGAAATGCCCCATTATCCAGCACGACGATGTGGAATTCTTCAGGAAAATCTTTCGCCATTTCGTTGAGGAATAGCTGAAAATTATCCCCGTTACAAGAGGCATTTCCAACAGCAATGAATCCCCGGTAATGGGCGAAAAGGCTCCAAAAAGCCAAGTTGACTGGAAAACCTGATGACAGGTACAGGCCGGTTTGACACCCTTGGCTGTCAACATCCGTCCTTCTTTCGTAAACAAACCGAACCGGCTTTCATCTTCAAACCAAAGGTTTATCTTTTGGTAGTTGTACGCTTGGTTTTCGATGATGGCTTTACAGGATTGGCTGAAGTTTTTTTAAAGCGCTACCGCCTTTTGATCTTTCTTCACGTGACTTTTACCGGCTACTTTCGACTTTGAACCGAAGTTGCGCACACAATATTTCAAAACGGTGTTGTACAACATTTCTTTACCGAACTGCTCTGCTATCCAATGGCGCAGCTCCACATAACCTTTTATCCCATTTTCAGGATTGTTTAATAAAGCTTCTACGGCTGCATGTTCTACGGCGGTGAGGATGGCAGGCTTAAACCCCACTCGCCCATGATGCAGGATAGCTTCTATTCCCCCTGTTTCATAAAGCTTCCGCCAACTTTGAATGCTATTATGATTGACTCTCAGACGGCTGGCTAAGTCCCTTTTTGAAATTCCTGAGGCTCCTGCTTCCTTAATCTCTATTAGTGCACGAATACGCATGGAGATTAAAGGCACACTCCGTTTTTGGAGTTTTCTCAACTCCGTTAGGCTTTCTTTGATGATTAGTTCTTTGGGACGCGACATAATATGATTTATTAAAAAGACCAAAATTACAAAAAAATATCACACTACAAAATATCGGACTGCTTATTTAATCACTTTGGTATTACAAAAATACCCCTCTTTTTACTGAGTGTCACTCTTTTATCTCAGCATACTTTTTATAACACCTCCAGAAAATGTTTTAGCAATAGTCCTAATGCAGATTTTATTAGACCTCTTCGGAAAATAGTTTGGCGAATTTTGATTTTCAAGTAGATAAAACTTAATTTACAGCATTTATCGAAGAAGTTATTATTAAAGGAATTTCCTTGTTCGTTTTCTTACGAAATATTTCATTTGTCGCTTTTTTTGTAATCCTGAAACTCTACGATGATGCCATTACCCGTTACCGCTTGGAGAAGGAAAAACTATTGTTGCTGCATGAGAAACGACGGATAGAATTGGACAACCTGAAATCGAAAATAGCGCCCCATTTTCTTTTCAACAATCTGAATAACCTTTACCATAAAGTGGTAGCTTTATCCGAACCGGCATCGGAACAAATTCAGGCTACGTCTGCCCTGCTACGTGAAATCTTTGAAGAAGTAGACGCCACTTTGGTCCCTCTGAAAAAAGAGATAGACTTTATCAACAACCTTATTTTGCTGGAAAAAGATGAACGGTTTACAAATTTGGAAATTACATTTTCGGGTATCGGCAAGGAGCATGAAGAAATCCTGATTGCGCCACTCCTTTTCGAAGCCTTTGTAAGTAATGCCTTCAAATACGTAAAACGCGAAAACGGATATATTGTCATAGATTTGAAAGTTGAGGAGCAAAATACACTGCATTTCAACTGCGAAAACAATACGGAAGCCAGGCCTATGCCGGTTGTTTCTACCAAAAACGGATTGCTGAATATAAGAAAACGCTTGGATTTGCTCTATCCTAACAAAAACCGGTTAGAGATACACACCGGAGAGCATTTCTTCAGAGTGGATTTAACGGTAAAACTTTAAGTAACTGTTTAAATTTTAGACTTGATTGATTTACACGACTTTTCTTTGTGGAATTATACACAGAGGCCTCTGAGAAATTTTGAATTATGAATTAAGCAACCAGAGAGAACCACAGAGGTTTTTGCCTTTGGCAAAAATAAAAATCCTGTAAATCGAAAAGATGGAACACGATTCAAGAAAAAACCTGAAAATCCTGAAATCCTGTCGAAATTTCCCAAAAAAAGAAATATTACTTGTCAAAATGATACCTTTTCCCTTTTTTAAACAGTTTCTAACAACATTGGGTTCTGTGGGAAAAATTAAAGGATGTAGCGTTTAAAAATAATAGGCGAGAAATATTTGTCCGGGGATTTTCTCTTTAAAATAAAAAACAGGTTGACAGTTCTAATATCCAACCTGTTTTTGTTTCGCATATCAAAAAGCCTAATCTTCTTTTTTGCTTCCCACAAAATAATGGTCTTTTTCTTTGAAAAGAACATTAAAGGTTGTCAAACTACCATAGCAACGGGTGATATATTGTTGCAAATCCACTTTTTCGGAATCGTTTAGTTTCGGGTGGCTGTTTATTTGTTGTTCCAAAACTCTAAGTCTGTCGCGAATCATCACAATTTTGTGGAAAAAAGTTTCAACGGGCACTTCCTTACTTTGCAAATCGGGATTGCCCGGATTCAAAACCAATGTTCCATTAATCCAACGATCGCCTAAAGGAACTACCTCCTGCATAACATTGTGTTTTTTCAGAACACTTTCTATTAATTGTTGCACTTCGCTCAATTTAATTTTCGGTTCATCATCCACACCTTCCATTTCCTCCAACACCTCAAATTCATTTTTAGATTTCAAAATGCTGCGTTTTCCACCATGTTCAAAAAGAACTTCGTAGTCCACCAAATTGTTTTTCAAAATAAAACCTTCACCATAGCGGTCGTGGTTAATCCGGGTTCCGGGTGCTAAATTTTCATTCATAGTTGCTCTCTCTTTAGAATTTCTTTTTACATTAGACATACAAATTTATTAAAAAATCCGGATTTCAATTTCCTTTGGAGAATTTTTGCTTCAAAACGACAAGAAAAGCGCAAGAAAAACAACATTTCACAAGCAATTCTCGTTTTCTTTTTGATTTTTTTCGAAAATAGTTGCTTATGTGGTAAAAATATCTAACTTTGCAGTGTAAGAGATAAACCCTTTAAAACAAAAGAATTATTTATTTTATAAGGTTCACAAAAGCCTTGTTTCACATTGTAAAACCACAAATATGCGCATTGACAAAATTATAGAAATCCTTAATGCAAAAATTGTAGTTGATACTACAGCAGAATATAAACAGGAAGATTTCCAACATGGCTTTTCTTCCGACCTGATGAGCGACGTTTTGCGCCTAAGCAACGACAGCACGGTTTTAATTACCGGATTGTGCAATATTCAAACCATCCGGACGGCAGAAATGGCAGAAATTAAAGTCATTGTGTTGGCTCGTGGCAAAAAAGCCGATGAAAACATGATGGAGCTGGCTTCGGAAAACGATATTTGTATTTTGGAAACTGAATACAGCCTGTATAAAGCAAGTGGGGAATTATATGTAAATGGGTTAAATTCAATTTATTAACATGGAATACACTTTCGATATAGAACAAGGGAATTTTACAGGTGCCGGACATGCGTCGAGCAGCATCAAAAAGATTCTGAAACAAATGGATGTTGATACTTCCAAAATTAAACGCATTGTGGTAGCCATGTTCGAAGCGGAAATTAATGTGGTGGCTCATGCCGAATATGGGAAAATCAATGTTGATATTGATTCGGATAAAATAACTATTATCATTAAAGACAAAGGTCCTGGAATACCTGATATTGAAAAAGCGATGAAAGAGGGTTTTTCAACCGCATCTGATGCTGTACGTCAAATGGGATTTGGCGCCGGAATGGGCTTGCCCAATATCAAAAAAAATACCGACGAATTTGACATCAAAAGTGTTGTCGGCGAAGGAACCTGTTTACGAATGGTGGTCTATTTAAACTAAACTTACTATGCAAGAATTTTGCTCATATTTCTACCATGCATTAAAGGTCGATGAGGACATCTGTACCGGATGTACCCATTGCATGAAAGCATGCCCTACCGATGCCATCCGCATCAAAAGCGGAAAGGCTTGCATCGACGGAGCTAAATGTGTGGATTGCGGCGAATGTTTCAACGTTTGTCCGGTAAGAGCAATTTTCATTAAGCAGGATGACTTTAATTTATTGTTGAATTACAAACACCGCATTGCATTAGTGCCTGCTGTTTTCATGGGGCAATTCAAAGACAATGTGCGTACTTCGCAGGTGTATGCCTGCCTGAAAAAAATCGGATTCACGCATATTTATGAAGTGGAACACGGCGTGGATCTTTGGGTAGAGATGGTTAAAACCTATATGAAAGACCATCCCGAAGACAAACCTTTTATTTCGCCGTTTTGCCCCGCTATTGTGCGTCTTATACAAGTCCGTTTTCCTTCATTGGTAAATAATATTGTTCACCTGAAAGCGCCCTTGGATATTGCCGCGTACATTATTTCACAAAGGCTTACCGGTGCCGGAATTGATTTAAAAGATATTGGAATTTTTTATATAACACCTTGCGCAGCCAAAATTGCAGCCGTTAAAAGTCCTGTGGAAGATGAGGTGTCGCCTATTGCCGGCGTTATCAATATGGACTTTTTGTACAATAAAGTGCAAATGATGTTGAGCAATTACAAAGATTTGGCAGAACCTATAAACCACAGTCTCACAGGGCGCGATATCAAATTCAGCCTTACCGAAGGCGAAGCCGCCAATTTTGAAGGCCGCTGTTTTGCCATTGATGGAATAAGAAAAGCCATAGATTTTCTGGAAAAAATTGAAAACGAAGAAGTGGAAACCGACGGTTTGATAGAAATGCGAGCTTGTGACGAAAGTTGTGCCGGCGGTGTCCTTACGCCCAACAACCGCTTTGTGGCCATGGAACGCATGAAAAAACGTGCAGCTTATATCGACTCTAAACCGCCCAACATTCTGAATATTGCTTTTTCGTTGAGCAAAGATTTTTACAGTAAAATTTCCGGACTAATGTCAATCAATAAAATTGAGCCGCGTTCCATTATGAAATTGCACAGCGACAGGCAAAAGGCCCTTCAGATGGTTGAGGAAATGAAGAAAATAGAAGCCTCTTTGCCGGCGGTGGATTGTGGCGCTTGCGGGGCGCCTTCTTGCAGCGCTTTGGCCGAAGATATTGTCCGAAAGCAAGCCAAAATCGAAAACTGTGTTTTTGTAAAAAAAGACCCCAAAGAATTTTTCAACACCATGGACGAAATATGGGGCGATAAAATTGTAAAACTCTAAATCAATGAAAATTCTATATAAGTAAATAGAATGGCATCATGAAAAAGCAAATATTAACATTATTTTTAATATTTAATTTACTCCCATTATTTAATGGATGCAAATGTCCAGATGAAAAATATTTTGACTATAAAAGTCTGAAAATTATAGCAGATACATATATTTCATCAAGTAATAGATTGGCTATTAGTGTTAAATTCACAGATATATATTACTTAGTTCAGAAGAGTCCTACTTTAAATTTGGGATTTTGTGCTTATGCAAAAAGTGTTTGTGAACAAGGCTATAAAGGGGAAAAATACCCCATAACTCATATTTTTGTTTCAAGCAATTCGGATTTTGACAATAATCATATAGCGGGATCGGAGTTAAATGATTTAATAAAAGTGTATGGTACAAATTCTGAAGGCCTTTATATTTTAGGTTATTTAAAAGATTTTGAAATATCTAAAATTAATCCAAGCTACATGTTTATTGAGTCCCGTCCTGAAATTGACAAAAAGCATATTTTTACTGTAAAATTCAAAAAATCAAATGGTGATATTGTCTCAGGTGTATCTGAAGAAGTAACATGGGAATAACAATACTGCTCATAATGTTGAGAAGATGACAAGCTTTGCTTGTTTGTGACATAATCAATACAAAACCCTTTGAATACAAAACAAATACAAGAATAAATTAAAATTAAATCAAAATAACCAAATAACTAAAAGAAATGAATCTTTCTGAAATTATAGAAAAACTGAACCTAAAAAAAATAACCGAATTTGAAAGCGATGTGGATATCACCGATGCATACGCATCTGATTTGCTTAGCGATGTAATGGGAAATGCCAAATCGGGACAAATTTGGGTTACCATGCAAACTCACAAAAATGTTACCGCTGTGTCTTCCCTAAAAGATATTCCTGCGGTTGTCATTATTGGAAATGGCAAACCCGACGAAGATATGCTGGAACATGCCAAAGACGAAGGTATTTGTATTTTGGTAAGCGAAGAACCTTGTTTTCAGGTTTGCGGAAAACTGTACAAATTAATTGAGTAACTGTTTAAATTTGTAAATAAGATCCCATCATTGCCGTTGCTTTTAAGCAACGGACTAGAAGATGAACCAAACTAACCGGCTTTAGCCAAACATTTTTACTTTTTTAATTGGACTAAAGCCCAAATGTTGTTTACAACTCAAAAATCCGTCAGCTAAAGCAGACGGCAATAATTTTAAACAGTGCCTGAAAGTTGAGAATGGATAATTGAAAATGAAACAGCCTTTTTCATCAGAAATCAATCAGATTAAATGAAAATCAAAGCCGACTTGCATATACATACCGTGCTTTCGCCTTGTGGTGACTTGGAAATGAGTCCCACAACCATTATTCGGCAGGCGAAAAGTTTAGGTATTGATGTCATCGGTATTACAGACCACAATTCCACTTTAAACGCCGAAGTGGCTGCCGAGATTGCAGCCGAAGAAGGCCTTTTTGTCTTGATGGGCGCCGAAGTAACTACCAAAGAAGAGGTGCATTCCATTTGTTTTATGCCCGATGCCCAAAAGCTCAAGCTTTTTCAGGAATTTCTAGATTCAAAAGTGATTTTCTTTGAAAATTCGGTCGATAAATTCGGATATCAATTGGTAGTGGATAAAGAGGAAAATATTGTTGATGAAATTCCTCAGCTGCTGATAAATGCCTTAAATATTTCCTTGGACGATTTACAGGAAAAAGTGCAGGAGTTGGATGGCATTTTTATCCCCGCCCATGTGGATAAAAAGGATACAAGTTTAAGTTCCCAGCTTTTTTTCATTCCCGACGGACTGCAATTCGATGCCCTCGAATTGAGCCCCCATTACAAGAAAAACGACTTTTTCGGAAAATTTCCATGGTTCAAAGGACACTGTTATATTACCGATTCCGATGCACATTATGTTTGCGATATCGGCAAAGTATACAATATTTTTGAAGTCGAAAAAATAGATTTTGAAAACCTGAGAAAAGCCATTCAAAAAGGAGCTTTGAATTTAATTGAAAAATAAATTCTTAAACGTAGAAACAAATTGAAAACATTAGACTTACATATCATAGATATTGTCCACAATTCTATTCGGGCAGGCGCCGGCAGAATCGGAATCAACATTGTGGACAACGAAGCCGAAAACCTGTTTTCCATTAAAATTACCGACAACGGTTGTGGAATGGACAAAGAAATGATAGATGCCATTAATTCCACATTTTATTCTTCCAGAAAAGAACGTAAAATAGGAATGGGCATTGCTTTGTTGAAATATCATTCCGAATTGGCAAATGGTAAATTCACTTTGAAATCCGAAAAAGGCGTAGGCACCGAAGTTCTTGCCATTTTTGAAAGAAACAACATTGATATGCAGCCCTTGGGCGATTTTGCAGGTTGTTTTGCCACTTTTATCTGCCAATTTCAGGAAACGGAATTTGTGATTACATACGAATTGGATTCCGAACTTTTTGAAATTAGCACTTCGGATGTTAAAGAGGTTTTTGAAGGAATGAACCTGAACAATCCTACGGTAATTTTAAATCTTAAAGAACTTATTCAGTCGAATATTACGAGAGAAAATTAAATTTAGTTTAAATTTATAAACAACATCAGTCATTGCCGTTGCTTTTAAGCAACGGACTAAAATATAAACCAAACTAAACGGCTTTAGCCAAACATTTTCACTTTTTTAATTAGGCTAAAGCCCAAATGTTGTTTACAACTCAAAAATCCGTCAGCTAAAGCAGACGGTAATAATTTCAAACAGTTTCTTTAAAGAAAATCTTATTTAGGGCATTCTTTCTCAGAACTTTTGTGTCTATTATCACAAAAAGTAAATCTTTATTTTTCCAAAATACAACCTTTCCCCAAAACACATTTTAAACTAATAAATTATTGTGAATTTCGCAAAACAGGAGGTCTAAATTAAAAAATATGAAGAATATACAACAAAAGATGTTGTATATAACAATTATTTTTCTAAATTTGCATTCATTACAAACACATAAATTCAAGGAGGAAAAACAGTATGAATAAAATTAAAAACCTTGCAGATCTTCGCAAGATTAAAGATGATCTGCAAAGTAAAATTCAGCTCAGAGAAAAGAGCGATTCCCCCGATGCAATAGTTCAGGTAAAAGTTGGTATGGCTACCAGCGGTATTGCGTCAGGAGCAAAAGAAATCATGAATTATTTGATTGAAGAATTGGATAAGAGAAAAATAGATGCACTGGTACTCCAAGTGGGCGATATGGGATATTGCTTTGCAGAACCTACAATAGAAGTAACCCGTCCGGGCGAAACACCTGTGGTGTTCGGTTATGTGGATATTGCAAAAGCAGATGAAATCATAGAGAAATATATTAAAAATGGAGAATTGATAGATGGAATTTTGCCTGCAAACTTCCAATCTGTTGACTAAAATAAATTATATTAAAGGAGACTCGCTATGAAGTATAAAATGCATTTATTGGTCTGCGGTGGAACCGGCTGTAAAGCTTCTGAAAGTGATTTGATTGTTGAAAACTTGAACAAAGAGTTGAAAGCACACAATTTGCAAGACGAAGCCAAAGTGGTTCTTACCGGTTGTTTTGGATTTTGTGAACAAGGCCCAATCATCAAGGTTATTCCCGACAATACTTTCTACACTCGGGTGAAACCTGAAGACGCAAGAGAAATTATTGAAGAACACGTTATAAAAGGTCGTAAAGTACAAAGACTTTTGTATGTTGACCCAAAAAATAAAGAAAGTGTAACAGATTCCAAACACATGGGATTCTACAAAAAACAAATCCGTATCGCTTTGCGTAACTGCGGATTCTTGGATCCTGAAAATATTGACGAATCTATTGCACGCGACGCTTATGCCGCTTTAGGAAAAGTTTTAAGCGAAATGACACCTCAGCAAACCATCGAAGAAATGAAAAAATCAGGACTTCGTGGCCGTGGAGGCGGTGGATTCCCCACAGGTTTGAAGTGGGAATTTGCTTCAAAATATGCTGCCGACCAAAAATATGTGGTTTGCAACGCCGACGAAGGCGACCCGGGTGCATTTATGGACAGGTCTTTGCTCGAAGGCGACCCTCACTCTATTTTGGAAGCAATGGCCATTTGCGGCTATTGCATTGGAGCCACCAAAGGGCTTATCTATATTCGTGCAGAATACCCGTTGGCAATCAAACGTTTACAAGTAGCCATTAAACAAGCCATGGAATATGGTTTGTTGGGCGAAAACATTATGGATACAGGCTTTAACTTCACCATTGAGTTACGCTACGGAGCAGGCGCTTTCGTCTGCGGTGAAGAAACAGCTCTTATCCACTCCATGGAAGGTTCCCGTGGCGAACCGACTGTAAAACCACCATTCCCTGCCGAATCCGGCTATTTGGGAAAACCCACTAACGTTAATAATGTTGAAACATTGGCCTGTGTGCCCATCATCCTTTTGAAAGGCGCAGAATGGTTTTCTGCTATTGGAACAGAAAAATCCAAAGGAACCAAAGTTTTTGCCCTTGCGGGAAAAATCAACAACGTAGGTCTTATCGAAGTACCTATGGGAATCACCTTGCGTGAAGTTATTTACGAAATCGGTGGTGGTATAAAAGGTGGCAAGAAATTTAAAGCCGTACAAACCGGCGGCCCTTCAGGCGGTTGTTTGACAGAAAAACATTTGGACACACCTATCGATTATGACAACTTGCTTGCGGTGGGGTCTATGATGGGTTCAGGTGGTATGATTGTTATGGACGAAGATGACTGTATGGTTTCCATTGCCAAATTCTATTTGGATTTTACCGTAGAAGAATCTTGCGGAAAATGTGCCCCTTGCCGTATTGGAAACAAACGTCTTTATGAAATTCTTGACAAAATAACCAAAGGAAAAGGAACACCTGAAGATATAACACTTCTTGTGGAATTATCTAATGTAATTAAGGATACCGCTCTATGTGGCCTGGGACAAACTTCTCCAAACCCTGTTCTATCTACTATCAACAACTTCAGAGAAGAGTATATGGAACACGTAACAGAGAAAAAATGTCGTTCAGGACAATGTAAAGCTTTGATGCGTTATATGATTAGCAAAGATGATTGCGTGGGTTGTACAGCTTGCGCCAGAGTTTGCCCTGTAGGTGCAATTTCAGGCGAAAAGAAAATGGTACACGACATCAATCAGGAAACATGTATTAAATGTGGTGCTTGTTACGAAAAATGCAAATTCAACGCAATTAGCATTCAATAGTAACACAGTCTCAATGATTTTATAACAAATTTAAGACGAATAGAAATGGTAAAATTAACAATAGATAATAAAACAATAGAAGTTCCAAAGGGCACCTCTATTTTAAAAGCTGCAAGACAAATGGGAATTTATATTCCAACCCTTTGTTTCTTCGAGCTTGACGGAATGAAATTTGAAAACAAACCCGGTGGATGCCGCGTTTGTGTGGTAGAAGTCGAAGGAAGAAAAAACCTTGCCCCTGCTTGTACAACTGATGTTACAGAAGGTATGGTGGTTAACACTCACAGCATAAGAGTTATCAATGCTCGCCGTGTTGTGGTTGAATTAATTCTTTCAAACCACCCAAAAGAATGCTTGACATGTTCAAAATCAGGAAGCTGCGAATTGCAAGATTTGGCACAACAATTGGGCATTCGTGAAATTTCTTTCCAAGGCGAGCAATCTACTTTCCGCAAAGACATGTCGCCATCCATTGTTCGCGATGTGGACAAATGCGTAATGTGCCGTCGTTGTGAAGTGGCATGTAACAAAATGCAAAGCGTTGGCGCCCTTTCGGCCGTTAATAGAGGTTTTACCTCTGTGGTAGCGCCTGCATTTGAACAAGATTTGGTTGATTCACCTTGTACTTACTGCGGACAATGCGTAATGGTTTGTCCTGTAGGCGCTTTGAGCGAAGTTGACCAAACTCGCCAAGTAATCCAAGCATTGAGCAATCCCGAAAAAACAGTTATCGTTCAAACTGCTCCTGCAGTACGTGTTGCTTTGGGTGAAGCTTTCGGCATGGAACCGGGAAGTATTGTTACCGGAAAAATGGCAGCCGCTTTGCGCCGCTTAGGATTCGACTATGTTTTTGATACCGACTTTGCAGCCGACCTTACCATTATGGAAGAAGGCACCGAGTTGTTAGACCGTATCTCTCGCTTTACACAAGGCGACAAATCTGTCAAATTACCTATTTTGACTTCTTGCTGTCCGGGTTGGGTAAAATTCTTCGAAACCTATTTCTCTGATATGTTAGATGTGCCTTCAACTGCAAAATCGCCTCAACAAATGTTTGGCGCCATTGCAAAAAGTTACTGGGCAGACAAAATGGGTATCAAACGCGAAGATTTAGTCGTAGTTTCTGTTATGCCTTGTTTGGCTAAGAAATACGAATGCCAACGCGAGGAATTTAAAGTAAACGGAAATCCTGATGTAGATTTTGCTATCAGTACCCGCGAATTGGCTAACTTGATAAAACAAGCCAACCTACGTTTCGACAATCTTCCCGAAGAAGATTTCGATAATCCACTTGGAGAATCTACCGGTGCAGCCGTAATTTTCGGTGCAACAGGCGGTGTTATCGAAGCGGCTACACGTACGGCTTACGAAGTATTTACCAAGAAAAAACTTGATAAAGTTGATTTCCAAGAATTACGTGGATTGGACGGTATTCGTAAAGCTACTGTAGATTTCAATGGAACGCCTATCAATATTGGTATTGCTCATGGTTTGTCTAACGCAAGGCGCTTATTGGAAATGGTTCGCAACGGCGAAACAGATTTCCATGCTATTGAAGTAATGGCTTGCCCTGGTGGTTGCATTGGTGGCGCCGGACAACCTTTCCATCACGGGAAAAGCGAAATCATCAAAAAACGTTTTGAAGCCATTTACAAGGAAGATGCCGGAAAACCAATCCGTAAATCTCACGAAAATCCTTCTATCATTAAATTGTACGAAGAATTCTTGGGCAAACCTTGTGGCGAAAAATCTCATAAATTGCTACACACTCACTATTTCGACAAATCACAAACCATTGAAGAAACAAACGAGGAGTAGAAAAATCTTTGGGGAAATGACATGACATTTTTCGTTTCCCCAAAATTTCAGCTATGAGTAAAAGAAAATAAGTTAGCAATTTGTAAAAGAAAAAATTATGTTACATGTTCATTTATCTGAAAGCAAAATCAGAAAAATAGAAGAAATATGCAAGTCATTTAATAATGACAAAGGAGAATTAATCAACGTTTTGCATCAAACGCAAACCGCTTTTGGTTATTTACCTGCAGAAGTTCAAGAAATCATTTCAAAAGAATTGGGTGTTTCTACAGCTCACATTTATGGCGTAGTAAGCTTCTATTCATTCTTTACCATGATACCCAAAGGCGATTATCCTATTTCCATTTGTATGGGAACCGCCTGCTACGTTCGTGGTGCGGAAAAAGTCTTGGATGAATTCAAACGCAAACTTAAAATCGAAGTTGGCGAAAGTACTCCGGATGGGAAATTCTCTTTGAACTGCTTACGTTGCGTGGGTGCCTGTGGTTTGGCGCCTGTGGTTTTGGTAGGTGAAAAAGTTCACGGAAGAGTTTCTGTAGAAGATGTGGAAAAAATCTTAGCGGAAGTAGAAGCTTAATCGGTTCTTTAAAAAAATGGAAAACGAGGCTGTCCAAAATTTTGGACAGCCTCGTTTTTATTTATGCTATTTCTTTAAATTAATAAGGAAGGAATTTTTTGCCTTTTACTTCTTCCAATAATTCTGCCATAGAAAGGTAGAATGCGCTACTTCCGCAGATAACACCCACCACTCCTGCTATAATCCCAATAATATGCCCGATACAAGTACCATGCAACCAATTGTGAACGGCCAAAAGAAGAAATAATAATGTTACTGTTAGAAACACAAACGGCATAACTTTGCCTTTTCCCCAAGTACCAAGCCACATAAAGAAAGAAAATACACCCCAAATAAATAAATACCAACCCAAGAAAGCAGGGTCAGAAGCTTCGGCTTTGGTGAATCCCATTTCGGGCAACAACCAAATGGCAACCAATGAAATCCAAAACAATCCGTAAGAGGTAAAGGCTGTAGTACCAAAAGAATTTCCTTTTTTAAATTCCATAATACCTACAATGACTTGAGCCAATCCACCATAAAAAATTCCCATTGAAATAATGGTTGCGCTGATAGGGAAAAATCCCATGTTATGGATATTCAACAAAATTGTTGTCATAGCAAATCCCATAAGGCCTAAAGGTGCGGGGTTAGCAAGTTTTTTTTCCATGTTTTTGTGTTTTGTTTTTAATGAAATTTATATTAATTTTTTGCAAAGGTACTTTTCTTTTTCTTGTTTTTCAAGAGCTTGGCTTTTTCTTTTTAAGAAAGAAATAAAAAAGATTCTTACAAGAGCTTGAATTTGAAAAAGTTCTGTAAATTAGAGATAAATTCTTATAGAAAAAGTGGAAGAAAACACATTAATTGCACAAAATTTGCGGAGTCATTCAAAAATCATGTATATTTGTTACACAAAAATCTTTGCTTATTGGAATGAAAAAACTACTTCTGCAAATAGGAAACTTCTATTACACAGGCTTTAAAAGTATGACTGTGGGGCGCACCTTATGGCTTATCATTCTTATTAAGTTGTTCATTATGTTTGTGGTTTTGAAGATTTTTTTCTTCCCAAATTTCCTGAATTCAAAGTTTGAAAATGAACACCAGAAAGCCGATTACGTACTTGAAGAATTAACCAATATTTCCAAATAATTTAAACTCGAAAATTTATGAATGTAGATTTATCAGTTGTTGAATGGTCTCGCCTGCAATTTGCCCTCACGGCAATTTACCATTGGCTGTTTGTGCCACTAACCATAGGTTTGGGTTTTATTATGGCTTTTATGGAAACTCTTTATGTGAGAACAGGCAACGAAGAATGGAAGCGCATTACCAAATTTTGGATGAAATTGTTCGGGGTAAATTTTGCCATTGGCATTGCCACCGGTTTAATTTTGGAATTTGAATTTGGTACCAATTGGTCGAATTACTCATGGTTTGTTGGCGATATTTTTGGGGCGCCTTTGGCCATTGAAGGAATTTTTGCCTTTTTCATTGAAGCCACATTCTTTGCAGTCATGTTTTTTGGCTGGAAAAAAGTAAGCAAACGTGCTCATCTTGTTTCTACATGGATGGTGGCAATCGGCGCCACATTGTCGGCTTTTTGGATTTTGGTTGCCAATGGTTGGATGCAAAATCCTGTAGGAATGCATTTCAATCCCGTTACTGCCCGAAATGAAATGTACAGTTTTTGGGAAGTGGTGAGTAATCCTTCGGCCGTAAATAAATTTTTCCACACTGTATTTTCTTGTTTTGTGTTGGGTTCTGTTTTTGTGTTGGGTGTCAGTGCGTGGTTTTTGCTAAAAAAAAGAGAAATTGTTTTTGCCGAAAAGAGCATAAAAGTAGCATCTGTTTTTGGATTAATTATGGCTGTGCTAACCATTATTACCGGCGATTTGTCGGGAAACAATGTCGCTAAAACGCAGCCCATGAAATTGGCAGCCATGGAAGCTCTTTATGACGGGAAAGAAGGCGCAGGATTGAGCATGATTGGGATGTTAAAGCCTGTCCAAAAGCCGAGTTTGCCTCAGGAAGATGTATTTTATTTTAATTTTGAAATACCTAAAATGCTGTCTTTTTTAGGCGCTCGTGATTTTAATGCCTTTGTTCCGGGAATCAACGATTTGGTTTATGGTAATGCACAGGAAAATATCATTTCGGCAAAAGAAAAAATTCAAAGGGGAAAGGTTGCCATAGAAACTTTGCGCCAATTCAAAGAAGCCCAAAAAGCTAAAAATGAAGAAGAAGTTTCAACATTGCTCAAAAAATTCGATAGAACAACAGAGGAAGGAAAACTTTTCCACAAGGAATATTTCAGATATTTTGGCTACGGCTATTTGAATGCGCCGGAAGATATTGTACCTAATGTGCCCATGACTTATTACAGTTTTCGGATCATGGTGGCTTCGGGATTTTGGTTCGTTTTGCTTTTTGCCCTTGCGTTGTTTTTGGGATACAAAAAGAAATTACAAAATGCCAAGGTTTTTCATTGGGTGGCGTTGTTGTCCATCCCGTTGGTGTATATATCGTCGCAATGTGGATGGATTGTTGCGGAAGTAGGGCGCCAACCGTGGGCTATTCAGGACCTAATGCCAACAATAGCGGCTGTTTCCCGTGTGGATGCTTCGGCAGTGCAAATTACTTTCACATTGTTCGCCGTACTTTTTACAGCTTTGTTGATTGCCGAAATAAGAATTTTAACCAAACAAATTAAAATTGGACCCAAGAAAGGAGGAAATGAATAATGAATATACTGGATATTTCATATAGCTTTTACCAGCATTATTGGTGGGCACTGATTGCCTTGTTGGGTGCATTGCTTGTGTTCCTTCTATTTGTGCAAGGGGGGCAAACTTTCATTTACCGATTGGCCAAAACCGAAGATGAACGCAATGTCTTGGTCAATGCTTTGGGGCGAAAGTGGGAACTCACCTTTACAACTTTGGTTACCTTTGGCGGAGCTTTTTTTGCCTCGTTTCCGTTGTTTTATTCTACAAGTTTTGGCGGCGCCTATTGGGTTTGGATTGTTATTTTGTTTTGCTTTGTGTTGCAGGCTGTAGCGTTTGAATATCGTCGAAAACCTAATAATTTTCTTAAAACAGGAACATACAATGCTTTTTTGTTAATCAATGGATTTGGGGGAACTTTCCTCTTGGGAGTGGCGGTAAGTACATTGTTTACCGGCGCCAATTTTTCCATGAACAAAGCCAATATCGCCAATATCGGCGGGCCGGAAGGTGTCGTCATTTCTCAATGGCAAAGCGCCACACATGGCTTAGAGGCCTTACTGAATGTTCAAAATCTTTTGTTGGGATTAACGGTATTTTTTCTTGCCAGAATTTTAGGCTGTTTGTTTTTCATAAATGCCGTAAATTATAACGAAATTCTTCAACGGGCAAAAAAACAATTGCTTTTCAATGCCATCCCTTTTGTGTTGGTCTTCATTGCCTTTGTTTTCACGCTGCTAACGCAGGAGGGTTTTGCTGTGAATCCCGTCACCAAAGAAGTTTTTCTTCAAAAGTATAAATATCTTTCCAATTTCTTGGAAATGCCTATTGTGGCAGCCATTTTTCTAACCGGCGTTGTGGCAGTTTTATTTGGAATTATTTATCCTTTCCTGAAAAAAGCAAAACCCTCATGGAGTTTTTGGATTAGCGGT
>JAVBMO010000119.1:0-9753 GCA_031552355.1 Bacteroidales bacterium
GGATTTACTACTAAAACTGCCACTTTTTTTGACATAATGTTTAAATTTTAATTGATGAATATAATTTGTTACTTTTGGTAAGTTTGTTACCTTTGTAATGCAAAATTACGAACAGTAATCAAATTAAACAAGAACGAACGTATTGGTAATGAGATTACAAAATGGTAAGTAATATTGATTCACAGCTAACTAAACACAATAAAAAATGAAAACTTTTCTACACGACGGCATTTGTCCCATCAGGGATATCCTGAGCCGGCTGGGCGACAAATGGTCACTGTTGGTACTTACAACATTGAATGCAAACGGTATTATGCGTTTCAGTGATATTCATAAATCCATTGGCGACATTTCGCAACGCATGTTGACCGTAACACTCAGGTCGTTAGAAGCAGACGGTTTGATTGTTAGAAAAATATATCCAGAAGTGCCGCCACGGGTGGAATATGGTTTAACAAAATCGGGCAAAGGACTTATGCCGCATTTGAGCAATCTGGTTGACTGGGCATTAGAAAATCAACAAAATATTGTTGAAGTGAGGCAATTATCAGGAAACAAAAGTGAATGACAGAACGCCGAAATCAAAATCATTATAACAATCAAGAAAATCCGACAGATATGGAAAATCAACACAATTATGTAACAAAACTCGACATTTTATTCAAGCATTTGGAACGGATAGATATTCCGAAAGTGGTGGCCGAATGTACTGACAAATGGTTTAACCAAACGCTCACAAAAGTCAATGACAGTGTAGTAAGACTTGGTATTGTGGAAGGCGAATACCATTGGCATAAGCACGATGACGACGATGAATTCTTTTTCGTCCTTGAAGGCCAATTGTTGATTGATCTCGAAGACCATACCATTGAGTTGAATCCGTTTCAAGGAACAACCATCACCAAAGGTGTTATGCATCGCCCACGCGCGCCCAAGAAAACGGTCATGCTGATGGTGGAAACCTGCGCCATTCAACCTACAGGAAATTGAGGATAATTGGTTTTTACCACATAGGCACATAGTTGAACAATAGGCTTTTTCTATGATTTCTATTGTGATAAAAAACATAGCCATTGATTACTAATCGGAAAATTATATGAAATTTTCCGATTATAATCAGAATATTATATAAAATTTTCCGATTAGATGATTTTTTGTATATTTGCAAAAAAATAAAAATGCTGAAAAGAGAACTTCAAACAATTATTGAGCAAAAATTATTCAAAGGCAAAGCGATTGTTCTTACGGGCTCTCGACAAGTCGGCAAAACCACTTTGTTTAAACGTATTATTTCCAATGTTGATTTGCCTGTTCTTTCGCTCAATTGCGACGAACCTGAAGTTCGTACCATACTTTCTGATACGAATGTACAACGTTTAAAAAGTATTATAGGGAATCATAAAATTTTTATTATTGACGAAGCCCAACGGGTAAAAAATATTGGATTGACTTTAAAACTTATTACCGATTATTTCCCTGAGGTACAGTTGTTAGTGACCGGTTCCTCATCTTTAGATTTGGCAAATGAAATTAACGAACCGCTCACCGGGCGTAAATTGGAATACCATTTATATCCCTTTTCCGCTAAAGAATTAGTGGAAAATACAAATTTTGTGGAAGAGCAACAAGTATTGGAAAAACGCTTAATCTATGGCAGTTATCCAGATATCATCAATTTTGAAGGTGAAGAAAAAGAATATCTGCTTAATCTTTCAGGCAGCTATCTGTATAAAGATATACTAACTTTGTCCGACATCAGAAAACCTTCTCAACTTGAGAATTTGTTGGTTGCATTGGCATTGCAAATTGGGAACGAAGTTTCATATCATGAATTAGGACAAATGATTCAAGCTGATAGTCAAACAGTTGAACGTTATATTGATTTATTGGAACAATGTTTTGTAGTTTTCCGCCTGAATGCTTTTAGTAGAAACCTTCGAAATGAAATCAAGAAAGGGAAGAAAGTTTATTTTTATGATAATGGTGTTAGAAATGCTGTGATTCAAAATTTTGCACCATTGAATTTGCGTCAAGATGTGGGGGCATTGTGGGAAAATTATTTTGTCAGCGAACGCTTAAAATACAATCATTATCGCCGCCATTTTGCTAAAAGTTATTTTTGGCGTACGTTTCAACAACAGGAAATTGATTTAATTGAAGAATCGGACGGAATATTGACTGCTTTTGAACTTAAATGGAACGAAAAACGCAAAGCAAAACTTCCGGTTTCTTTTTCAGAATCATATCCCAATGCTCAATTTCATATAGTAAACAAAACTAATTATCTTGAATTTTTATCCTAAAACCTATCTGTAATCGAAAAATTATATGAAATTTTCGGATTATAATCGGAATATTATATGAAATTTTCCGATTAGATGATTTTTGTTCGTTGCAAAATCGCAAAAAGTGTATCCTGAAAATATCAATATTGTAAATTCTTTGGCAGTTCAAAATATCGATGTTGGTAATGTACGTGAAACTTTTTTGCTAATCAGTTGCGTACAAAACACAAAGTCTATACGGCAGAAAACGGCGATTTTACCATTGATGGCAATATGGTTTTTGAAGTCGGTGGAAAAAACAAGAGTCATTCGCAAATAAAAAATATAGAGAATGTATATATCGCAGCCGACAATATCGAAACAGGTTTTGTGAATAAAATACCACTTTGGCTTTTCGGCTTTTTATGTTAATGTAAGTTCATAGCTTTTCCCCTATGATTCCGATGTGCCTATGTCTAAAAAAGTTGGTTTTTCAAAATAAAATATTATATTTGCAAACATAAATAATTATCAACGAATTAAAAACATATCTATGCAATAAAACACCTTTGTACACAAAGTTTTATTTGATAATAAAAAGCGTTTGCTTTTATTCTTGTCTTTAGGAACTTCGACCATTTCAAAAAGGCACAAGAACGAGAAAGTCAACGCTCACGTAGAAATACGTGGGCTTTTCTTGTTTATTTGTGCCAAAGGTAGTCGAAGACCTCTAAAGACAAATAATGGTTAAGTCCCACGTTTTTTATTTTATTAAAAATCAAATTTTTAAATTGCCTGCTTGGGACGGAAGGCACAAACAAATACCCACAATTATGAAAACAAAAAATTTACTATTTGTATTCGTCATGGCCATTTTGGCAACCATGACCACCACAGCCCAAAACACAGTGGACGTTTATGCCGCAGGCTATGAAAGAGATGCAGATGATAATAGAATTATCAAAGTGTGGAAAAACGGTATAGAACTATACACGCTTGCAACAAGCAAATATGTTGATGTCAGAGATATTTTTGTTACGGGAAACGATGTATATGTTGCCGGTAATGTATACATTTCCAGAGGGAATAAAAACAATTACATCGCTAAAGTATGGAAAAATGGCACAGAACTCTATTCCTATGATAATGGGACGAATGATTCTTACTTCAATAGCATATATGTTTCAGGAACTGATGTGTATGTTGCAGGTTATGAGTTTACCCCGAATTTAAGCAGAATTGGTTGGGTACGGAAAAATAATGAGATATTATACAATCTAACACAGAATAACAATAATCCATCTGTTAATGATATGTGCGTATCCGGAAATGACATCTATGTATGTGGTCAAGCAAAGAATTCCTATGGAACAGAAAGAGCCACTGTGTGGAAAAATGGGAATGTACTATATTCATGTGGACCAACTTACCAAACTTCTGCTTCCGGCGCCTATGCGATCGGGGTTTTAGACAATGCTGTGTATATTTCCGGTTTTTCCGGTTCAACGGGTAGCACTGTTATCTATAACAATACAGGTTCTATTATTCAAGAATATTCATCAACACATCGTATTAACGGGTTCGCTTACGCCAACTCTATTGAAGTGAAAGGGAATAATTTTCTTCCTTTTATCTATGCAGTAGTAACAAGTTCTGTTGATAAAGTTTACAGAAACGCCACAGAATTATACAGTTTTGACAAAGCAAAAATTACGGATATTTCTGTTAAAAATGATGATGTATATTTGACCGGATATGATTCAACGGTTGCTAAAATATGGAAAAACGGTGAAGAATTATATACGCTTACCAATGGAATATATGATGCAAGCGCTTCTTCTATTTTTGTTGTCGAAAAAAGCCAAACAGGTGTAAATGATATTCAAAAAAGTAGCAATATTGAAATTTACCCTAATCCGGCAAACGATTTTATTGTTATCAATGGCTTGCAAAACCAAGAAACACTTTATTTCTTTGATATAAACGGTCGTTCTGTTTTTAGCTATTTGGCAACAAAAGAAATTGAAAAAATATCCATTCGTCATTTGCCTGCCGGTGTCTATTTTGTGCAAATTGAAGGTAGCAAAATGCTCAAATTTGTGAAAGAATAAACATCGCTTTTCCTTTATGATTCCTATGTGTCTATGTGGTAAAAATCAGAACTCTCAAAACAAAGCGATAGAAGTAAATTCATCAATAAATTACAAATATATTTATAAAAGCCTGTTGGCGTAAATTAAATACTTAATACTTACGATTATGAAACATTTCAAACTCTTTAAACTTATAGCCATGATATTGGCAATAAGTACAATTGTCATCACTTCTTGTAAAAAAGACAAAGAAGAAGAAGAACCCGTTACCTACACCGTTACTTTCGACGCCAATGGTGGAAGCCCCACCCCTGCCGCGCTGAATGTGAAAGCAGGCAACAAAACAACCGCGCCACAAACTAATCCCGTCAAAGCAGATTATATATTCTTGTATTGGTATCAGAATGACACAGCCAAAGCGTATGATTTCAACACGCCGGTGAATGCCAACATGACCCTGTATGCCCGTTGGCAAGATGCAGCTCAAGCCGAATATTGGCAAGTGAGTTGGGAACTGAATGGCGGCTCATGGCCGGCATCGGGCGATAATCATGCTACACAAGTAGTGAAAGGCGGAACGTTAGCCGAACCTGTTGCACCTACGAAAGCAGGCAATACTTTTGAGGGTTGGTACAAAGAATCTACTTTCGCAAATAAGATTTCGTTCCCTTATAATGTAAGTAACGTAACGGGCAATTTTACGCTTTATGCCAAATGGAAAGAAAGTGGGACCCCTGGTGATGATAATGGAACTATAGATACAGAAGGATATCGGTTGTTTACTTCTATCTCAGCACTGAAATCATGGTTAGAAAAACAGGCTGACAATACGGCTGAAACGGCTTACAAATTAGGATTGAAAAACGTGAATCTTGATGCTGGTACTAATTGGGCTGATTTGGGTGTTGCCATTGGCACAACAAATAAGACAAAATTTGTAAACCTAAACTTGCAGGGCTGTACAAGTACGGGCATACCCGATGGTCACACCGAAAGTAAATGGGAAGGGGGTAAACAGATTTACACAACCTACGGCGTATTCGTTGGGTGCGAAAATCTTATTGTAGTAACACTTCCGAAAGAATTAAAAACCATAGGTGAGTATGCTTTTTTTAGATGCACTAATCTCGGGGTGCTCTCTTTGCCAAACGGACTGACGGAAATCCATGGTAGCGCTGTTAGACTTTGTGAAGCTCTTAAATCCATTTCCTTACCTGAAGGATTGAAAATAATTGATAGTTACGCATTTGAAGGTAGCGGTTTAACCTCTATTACCATACCCGGTTCTGTAAAGAATTTGGATGGTGTAAAAGTTTTTAGCAGTTGCGATTTGCAATCCATTATACTAAAAGAAGGCGTGGAAAGCATTGGCGAGATGGCATTCAATTATTGTGTTAAGCTCGAAAATGTAACATTACCTTCAAGTCTTAAAAAGATAGGAAGGGAGGCATTCAGAAGTTGTTGGAATTCGTATTACAAATCATTCAAAACAATTACCATTCCTGCTTCGGTTACCTCTCTTGGAGATATGGCATTTGATACTCAGACCCTTGAGGAAATTATCATGTTGCCGGCAACACCTCCATCACTAGGGCTCAGCGTTTTTACGACCCAAACGACTTCGGGTGAGCCAATCAATCTAAAAATAAAAGTTTCCGCCGCCAGCCTGAACGCTTACAAAACCGCCGACAGGTGGAAAGATTATGCAAGTAAAATTGTTGCCAACTGATTTTGAGAATAAATCATATAATTAAATAAGTAAGAAGAATCTAAAAACAATATGACGATGAAATGGAATTTAAAAATAGCGGTTTTGGCATTGGTATTATGTGCTACCGTATTTGTATCTTGTAAAAAAGACAAAGAAGAAGAAGAACCCGTTACCTACACCGTTACCTTTGATGCCAATGGTGGAAGCCCCAGCCCTGCCGCGCTGAATGTGAAAGCAGGCGACAAAGCAACCGCGCCACAAACTAATCCCGTCAAAGCAGATTATATATTCTTGTTTTGGTATCAGAACGACACAGCCAAGGCTTATGATTTCAACACGCCGGTGAATGCCAACATGACCCTGCATGCTCGTTGGCAAGATGCAGCCCAAGCCGAATATTGGCAAGTGAGTTGGGAACTGAATGGCGGCGCATGGCCGGCATCGGGCGATAATCATGCTACACAAGTAGTGAAAGGCGGAACGTTGGCTGAACCTGTTGCACCTACAAAGACAGGCAATACTTTTGAGGGTTGGTACAAGGAAGCGGCTTTCACCAATAAAATAAATTTCCCCTATAGTGCGACGAGCGACTTTAAACTTTATGCCAAGTGGACAACAAGTGGTGGTAACGAAAAAACAGGCTTTTACATAGGCGATACACGTTACGAATACTTTGGTGATGCTTTTAGGGAAGTGCAAGGTACAACTGCTGTTATTACCGTTTATAGTAGCAGTGACTATATATCAAGTTGTTTTCTTTCTGAAAACACTCATATAACTATAGAGGGTGTAGGTTCCGGTGAACGAATTTTTAAAATTGGAAGTGGAAGTAACTTTTTTGAAATAAGAGAAGGCGCTTCTCTTACGCTTAAAAATATAACTCTTGACGCGGACGAAAAAAATAAGTCTTCTTTAATCGAAATTGAAAGCGGAGGAACCTTTATTATGCTTGAAGGTACAAAAATCAAAGGCAATAGGTATAATGATGGAAGCGGTGGTGGCGTTTATGTGGACGGTGGAGGAAACTTTATTATGAAAGGTGGCATTATTACTGAAAATCACGTACCAAATCTAAGTGGTCAAACGAGAGTGGGAGTGGGAGGCGGTGTTTATGTGAGAGGTACTATGGAAATAGGTACTTTCACAATGGAAGGTGGAGAAATTACAGGAAATATTGCCTCTGGTGGCGGTGGCGTTTATTTGAACGGTGGGAACTTTATTATGAAAGGTGGACGCATTTATGATAACACGACCCCGACAGGCTCTAAAAGTAATCTTGGCATTAGTGCCGGAACTGCCGTGTATGGAGACGGCACTCCAATCCTTGAGAAAGATGGCGACATTATAGGAAAAACAAAGTAATAACCCTTTTGAAATATATTGCAATATGAAAAAACATTTCCTACAATTCGCAGCCATTCTACTAACTATTTGTACAATAACCATCACTTCTTGCAAAAAAGACAAAGAAGAAGAACCCGTCACCTACACCGTTACCTTTGATGCCAATGGTGGAAGCCCCACCCCTACCGCGCTGAATGTGAAAGCAGGCAACAAAGCAACCGCGCCACAAACTAATCCCGTCAAAGCAGATTATATATTCTTGTATTGGTATCAAAACGACACAGCCAAAGCGTATGATTTCAACACGACGGTGAATGCCAACATGACCCTGCATGCCCGTTGGCAAGATGCAGCCCAAGCCGAATACTGGCAAGTGAGTTGGGAATTGAACGGCGGCGCATGGCCGACATCGGGCGATAATCATGCTACACAAGTAGTGAAAGGCGGAACGTTAGCCGAACCTGTTGCACCTACGAAGACAGGCAATATTTTTGAGGGTTGGTACAAAGAAGCGGCTTTCGCAAATAAGATTTCGTTCCCTTATAATGTAAGTAACGTAACGGGCAATTTTACGCTTTATGCCAAATGGACAACAGAGGGGGATATATCAAACCGCGGACAAGGCTTGTATATCGGCAATAGCGCCACACCGATAAATCTTACTTCTGTGGAAGGCGATGATATTGTGAAAAAATCGTTTAACTACATTTCCAGACAGGGTTCAGCAGCCAACTACACCTTAATCCTCGAAAACGATGTTCAGATGACTTCGCCGTCCGGAAACCCCGGGGGGATTATTAATGTGGCTTGGTTAAACAAAAAAGACGCAGTATTAACCATTATTGGCAAGGGTGGAATTATAACTATTACAGGACCGGACAACACTAATATGTTGAGCATAGGCGATGGAACATTAATACTTGAAGAAAACATTACCCTCAAGGGAAAATGTACCGGAATAAATGTTTTTGCAGGAATAAATCTTGTCGACAACAATGCAACAGCTATTATGCGTGCCGGCAGCACCATACAGGTACGCGGTTTTAGCTCTGCTATCAGCGTTGGGGGCAAGGGTAATTTCATTATGGAAGGGGGGCTAATTAGTGGAAATGTTTCGCCAATATATAGTGGTGGCGGCATTAGTATTAGCGGTGGTACATTTACTATGAAAGACGGTGTTATAAAAGATAATTATGCCGGTGACGGTGGTGGCGTAGATGTATGGGGTGGCACGTTTATTATGGAAGGCGGATGGATAGGAAGCAATGAAGCCCTCAAAGGTGGGGGGACTGCATTGGGAATCAAAATAACATCGGGACAGGGTTATGGTGGCGGTGTACACATTGGTAACAATTCCGGGGCTGAAGTAAAAGGCAAATTTATTATGAAAGGTGGAACCATTTATGGAAGCAACAGCGCCATAAGTCCAAACAAATCACAAAGCGGTGGCGCCGCTCTTTATTTAAGGGACGGAAGTGCAGAATTTGGGGATGGAACAAAAATTATTCACACAGCATCGGGTAGCTATAATCAAACATTGGTGGGAAGAAGCGAATAGCCATTCTCATCAAATCCTTTATTTCGTTTTCATGTTCTCTATATTTATAATCCTAAAATAAACCACATAGACACAATATTTACATAGATTTTTCTATGACTTCTATGTGCCTATGTGGTAATATTAGCTTTATGTGGAAATATTATGCATTATTATCTGCCTTGTTTGCAGCATTGACAGCCATTTTGGCAAAAGTCGGTATCAAAGGCATTTCGGGAAATGTAGCAACGGCCATCAGAACCGTTGTGGTACTTTTCTTGGCTTGGGGAATTGTCGTTGTTGGCGGACAACTCAAGGACGTGAAAGAATTGAGCAAAGCCAACTGGATATTTTTGGCGCTTTCGGGCTTAGCCACCGGACTTTCCTGGATTTTTTATTTCAAGGCGCTGGAAACGGGCGATATCTCAAAAGTGGCGCCCATAGATAAATTGAGCATTGTATTTGTCATGATTATCGCATTCGTTTTTCTTGGCGAACCTTTGACCGTCAAAACCATTGTCGGCGGACTGTTGATCCTTTGCGGAACTTTGTTTTTGTTGTTGTAATAGATATAACCTAGTCTTGCATTTAAAGCTCACAAAATCTGATTTATTGTTTAATTTACCCCCTTTTTCGTTCTGTTTTCCTCTCTTTATTTTTCTGAAAATATGCACTAAAACTCGTAATTTTGTAAATGAAAAAATGAAAATGTTTTTTGATTTACAAATTGCCAAATTTTCAAATCCTGTCAAATACGTCTAAAATTCACGAGCCTTGAGAAACCTTTTATCCGAATTAAACGAA
>JAVBMO010000118.1:0-8529 GCA_031552355.1 Bacteroidales bacterium
GAAAAACCAAAGGTTTTTGGATAAAATTTTCGGAAAACTATTTGCTGATAAAGGATATATAGGGCAGCAACTGTTCGAAATGTTGTTCATTAATGGAATTCAACTCATTACAGGACTGAGAAAGAATATGAAAGGGGCTGCAATGTCTTATTCGGATAAAATATTACTCAGAAAACACTCTGTAATAGAAACAATTAACGATGAGTTGAAAAACACTTGCCAAATAGAACATTCCAAACACAGGTCGGTGGCTAACTTTTTTACCAATCTTTTGGCGGGATTGGCTGCCTATAGTTTCTTCCCTAAAAAAACCTGCTATCAAAGTCGATCTTGATCCTATTTCCAATCAACTTGCTCTTTATTAATGCTTTTTATATCGAACTTAGGTTTTTAATTAAAAGAACAGATGCGTTTATTCTTTTTATATAGAATTACCTTTACATCTTTTATTTTATACGTTTTTTTTATTTCCGTTGCTTCATTCTTTGCCTCGTCTAAAGAATCAAAAAAACCCACAAGAATATACTCTACATTCTCTTTTTTATCTCGTTTTAACGTATAAGGCAACTGTAAGAACTTTTGCAAGTCTTTTTTATTAATACTCTCCCCTTGTTTCTCAAAAATTTGAATTCTATATCCATAGTCATCTGGAACACTTTGCTTTTGCTCTGTTTTCTCGGAAGAAAGATTTATCGGCTCATTTTGTTTTTGGAGTTCAATTTTTTTCTCATCCTTTGCATTTTCTTTCTTTTCAATACCAATTGTATTAGACTTTTTTTCAATATTTTGTGCTGGTATCTCTTTTTTTAATAATTTTTGATACTCCTCTTCAACCAACTTTGCCAAGGTATCTAAGTTTTTTGCATCTTTGTCAACCACAAAAGATGCAATGCCTATTTCTTCTTGATTATTCAATGAGAGATTTTCTATAAAATCAGAGGATGAAAAGTTTAGACAAAAAATTTTTTTCTTAATATCTTTAAAAAAAGGAACTGTTAACGTTGGGGAGACGACCTTATCCCCATCTTGCATAGTAAAATTAGATATTTTCGAATAGATAAATACTTGTGATTTTGTTTTATCACAAACTGTGTCTGGTGCTTTTTGAGGTGTTAACTTTTTCCATGAAAGAGAAATTGATACGGGCTCTTCTTTTGTTTGTTCGTTTTTTTTCTGAGAAATATTTTTTCCCTGCTCCTCTTTTAAAGACAGTTCAACCATTTCTACTAAATTTTCTATAGTAGAAATTTCTGTTTCGTCTTTCCCTGCTACAAAAGTAGCAACTCGTAAATCGTTTTCTCCTATTCGGGAACTTTTAAAATTTAAATTTGAGGACTCTATGCAAAATATGTATTTTTGAATTTCATTTATAACCGGGTTTGTGAATATTGGGGAAACTTTTTTATTGCCATCATTTATAGTAAAATTTTGAAATTTTGAATACACGATAATAATTGATTTTGAAGATGTGTCGCAAAAATATTTTTCTATTTTATGAGGATTTATTTCTTTCAAATAAAGAGAAATTTCTACGGAGTTGCTGTCCGCTTCTTCTTTTTCTTTAGTTTCAAAAATTGAATCTTGAGTATTTTCTATACGTTTCGCCATTTCTTTTAATTTAGCAGAATCTTTGTCGACTACAAAAGATAGAATATCTTTGTTCTCTCCTAAATCTATTGAAAAAGGTGTTTTTAAGAAATATTTTGCATCATCATCTATACAGAAGATATTTTTTTTGATTTTTTCTGTAAAAGATATTGTGGCGTTTGGATATATAACATTGGCGGGTGTTTTTATATTAAAATTCTGAATTTCAGAATAAATAACCAGCATTTTATGGGTCGTATCGCATACGTTTTTTTCTGCTTTTGTGATATTTAGCTTTTGTGATAAAAGGGTTATTTCTACAGGGTGTTTATCTATATTTTGGGTAGTCGTTCGTTGTTCTGTTGAGAGGGCATTTAATTCCTGTTCAACCAATTTAGACATTTCTGATAATCTTGTTACATCTTTTCCTACTACAAAAGACGGAATCTCGTATAGTGAATCTGAAATTTGAGAAGAAGAAATAATGAAATCCGGGTTCGGGTGTTTTAAATAAAAAATATTTTTTTTAATATCCTCTACAAAAGAGACAGTTGTTGCAGGAGTTATTAAATGATCTCCATCCTCCATGATAAAATTCGAAATATCCGAATACACAAAAATCATTCTATCTTCAGTATTTTTGTATTCTCCCTTTTGTATTTTTTGCGGATTTAACTTTTGCCAGAAAAGGACAATAGAATTAAACCCTTTCCCTTCCGGCGATAAGCTTAATATAGAATCTTTCCGGATTATCCCACCCTCCATTTTTCTTAGCTCCAAATTCCTTTGAATTTCTCTCTCTGTTTCTTCTACTATCTTTTTTATTTCAAGGATATTGTTATTATTTTTACTTATAACAAAAGAGGGAACATCTACAAATTCCTCAATATCACCATTTTTTTTAAGCGTCTCATTTGTTTTCCTTAAACAAAATATATGTTTATATATCTCTTTTGCATATAAAGGCGACGAAACTGGTAAAATCATTGTTTCGTTATCTATTAAAATAAAATTTGCAAGATCTGAGTAAACAAAAACCATTGTCTTATTCGTATCTTGACAAATATTCTTTTCCGACTTTTGAAAATCCAGCTCATTCCAAGAAAAAGAACCAATTTCTTTTAAAGTATCCTTTTCCTGTGCAGATAAAGTATAACACAGAAAAAGTATCAATATATTACACCAAATTTTTTTTGAATTCATTTTTTGATTTTTTTATCTTACAGTCAGCATCTTACATCTTAAGAGAAAACTAATAAATTACAAACATATACCAATTAAACAATTGAAATTGTTTAATTAAAATCATTAAGAATAAATAATAATTAACACTTAGATTATTATTTTATCTTGAAAATCAAATTATTATAGTGAAATCTGAGATTCTGTAAAAAATAATTTGTCTTAAATCCTATTTCAGAAATTTATATACAAATTTAACTCTTTTTCCTCAAATTTTGGAATTTAAGTTAATTTTTTACTACTTTCCCATTCAAAATTACAGTTTCCACTTTATTGCTTCCATAAGCGTAGGGCATGAATTGGTAAGAGGAAATCGGTTTGGTAATATAGACATTGGCTTTTTTGCCAACGGAAATGCTCCCCAACTCGTGGCTTAAACCCATGGCGCAAGCAGAATTGATAGTTGTGGCATGAATGGCCTCTTCGGGCAGCATCCGGTAATTGATGCAAGCCATGGAAAGTATCAATTGCATATTCCCCGAAGGAGAAGACCCCGGATTGAAATCGCTGGCCATGGCCACAGGAAGTCCTGCATCAATCATTTTGCGAACCGGAGCATGAACCAAATTCAGGAAAAAGGCTGCACCGGGAAGTACTGTAGGCATGGTTCCAGAAGACAAAAAACAATCAATTTCTTCATCGCCTACATATTCCAAATGGTCGCATGACAATGCTTTGTATTTTGTTCCCACTTGTACACCACCGGAATAATCTAATTCGTTGGCATGTATTTTAGGTCGAATACCATATTTTGCTGCTGCTTCCAAAATTTTTCCGGTTTCTTCGGGTGTGAAAAATCCTTTGTCACAAAAAACGTCGATAAAATCGGCTAAACCTTCCTGAGCTGCCAAAGGAATCATTTCCTTGACAGCCAAATCCACAAAATCGCCTTGACGGCCTCTGTATTCCAATGGAACGGCATGTGCTGCCAACAAAGTGGATTTAATAGTCAGAGGGGAATTTTCTTTTAGTTTTTTAATAACGCGAAGCATTTTTAATTCCGCTTCGACGGTAAGCCCATAACCACTTTTAATTTCCACTGCGCCGGTCCCGAAACCAATGATTTCATTTAACCGTTCCATGGCGCTTTCAAAAAGTTCATCTTCGGAAGCTTCTTGCAGGCGTTTTGCCGAATTCAGGATTCCGCCTCCACGCTGGGCTATTTCTTCGTACGAAAGTCCCCGGATTTTGTCGTTGTATTCAATTTCTCGGCTTCCGGCATAAACCAAATGGGTGTGCGAATCGCAAAAACTTGGAAAAACCATTTTCCCTGTGGCATCAATTTCTTGTTGGGCAGACAAATTGCCCAAATCTTCCATTTTCCCGAATTTTGAAATCAATTCGTTTTCAATAAAAAGATAGGCATTGGTAAAAGTATTCAGTTTCGACATTTCTTTTCCGCAAACTTTCAAGCGAGGGGTTTCTTCCACCTCAATCAACTCTTTTATATTTTTTATCAGCAAACTCATTGTCAATTAGGAATTAAAAATTACGAATCAGAATTTCTGTATTTCTAATTTAAAATTTAGAATTAAAACGGAACGTCTTCATCTTTCGGTAAATAGTTCATAGGAATATCATCGTCATCGTTCATTTTTGAAGAAATGGTTACAGTTTTGGTTTCAAAATTTTGGTTGGGCTCCAAAGCCGTCATAGAAGTGTATCCACCCATGCCAAATCCCGACAAATCAGGATTTTCGAAGCGTGCAAACTTGCTGACAAACTTCAAACGAACTTCCCCAACGGCGCCGCTACGATGTTTTGCCAAAATAATGTCGGCCATTCCCATGGTAGTCCCTTGTTCATCATCCATAATTCCGTAATATTCAGGGCGGTATATAAATGTAACAATATCAGCATCCTGTTCAATGGCGCCGGATTCGCGCAAATCCGAAAGCATGGGCTTTTTGCTGCCACCTCGGGTTTCTACTGCACGGCTCAACTGGGAAAGTGCCAAAATAGGAATATTCAATTCTTTGGACAACGCCTTCAATTGCCGAGAAATCGTACTGATTTCCTGTTCGCGGTTTCCTTTGCCGTCGCCACCCACATGCATCAATTGCAAATAGTCGATAAATACCATTTGGATGTCATGGCGTTGTTTTAAACGACGGCATTTGGCGCGAAGTTCAAAAATAGTAAGCTGTGGTGTGTCGTCAATAAAAATGGGCGCATCGTTTAGTGGTTGAATTTTGCGCGCCAATTGTTCACGTTGCCAATCTTTCAATTCTTCACCTTTTTTCAAGTGTTCGCCGCTGATTTCCGATTCGCTTGAAACCAAACGCATGACCAATTCCAAAGCCGTCATTTCGAGCGAGAAAAACGCAATCGGCTTTTGAAATTCCACAGCAATATTACGTGCCATGGAAAGGGCAAAAGCCGTTTTTCCCATAGCCGGACGTGCGGCCAAAATAATCAGCGTCCCTTTTTGGAAACCGCCTGTCATGCGGTCCAAGTTGGTAAATCCTGTGGGCACGCCACTAATTCCACCTTCCGTATTTTGTGCTTTTTCAATTTCTTCCATGGCATTTGCCAAAAGCGAATGCATGTCTTTATAATCGGTTCGAAAGTTGTTGTCGTTAATATCCATGAGGCGTTGCTCGGTTTTGTCGAGCAAATCCACTACATCGGTGGTTTCGTCGTAAGCTTCGTTGATGGTTTCGGTAGCAATCCGTATCATCTCACGTTGGATGAATTTTTCGGTAAGTACCCGCGCGTGAAACTCAATATGTGCACCGGATGTAACACGGTTTGTCAATTGTGTTATATAGTAGGCGCCTCCGGCAATTTCCAAATTTCCATTTCGGCGAAGTTGTTCCACCACCGTCAAAATATCCACAGGTCGACCTTCTTCAAACAAATAACGGACAGCCTCAAATATAAACTGATGTTTGGGTTCGTAGAAAAATTCCTTGCGGATGATCTCAATAGAATTATTTACAGCATTTTGGTCGAGCATTAAGGCGCCCAAAACTGCTTCTTCCAAGTCCAAAGCCTGAGGTGGTATTTTTCCGTTCATGGCAAAGGCCTGCTCATAAGTCAGCCGTTTTTTCAAAGAATTTTTAGCCGGAGTCGGTGTATTATTTTCCATATAAAGGACAAAGCATTTGTGTCATTTTAATTAACTCAAAAATCTGAGATTTTAAATAGTCAAAACATAATGTAAAATGGCATCCAAAAGTTTTAGTAGAAATAGATTATCACTTTTGGAAATATGATTTGACTCGCTACAAAGTTAAAAAGAATTGTTGAATAAAATATCTTTAAAATGATAACAAATAATAATTCAAAAGCCTGTTGAAAATTCTACAACAGGCTTTTGAAAAATAAACTTTAAAAAACTTTTTCTATTTTTCTTCTTTTGTCAGAAGTTTCACAAATTTGTCCAAGGTGATTTTTTTGGAAGTAACTTTTGTTTTTTCTTTCAAAAGTTTCACCAATTTTTCGTCCATAATGGCTTGGGCAATTTGTTGGGCTTGTTCTTTTTTATCAAGGAAGAAGTGTGAAGTTTCTTCTATTTTTTTCGCTCTTTCGTCTTTTTCTTCGTCGGTAGTTCCTTCTGGGAAATAAGGCGCCAAAACGTTGGTTTTTACAAATTCAACCAATTCTTCGCGGGTAACTTCCACATTGTTAACACGCATCAATTCAGATTCAATGACTTGGGCTTTGATAGATTTTTCGTAGTTTTCCCAATTAGTCAAAACTTCTTCTTCGGAGGTTTTTCCTTCAGAGTTAGCTGAAATCCAGCGGGCTAAAAATTCTTTCGGAAGAGAAACTGCTGTCTCGGCAATCAATGTATCGAAACAATCTACCAAGAATTTTCTTTCAGATTCTTTTTCGTAGGTTTTCATCAAATCGCTGCGAAGCTTTTCTGTGAATTCTTTTTCTGTTTTGATGCCGTCGTTAGGGAACGCTTTGGCAAACAATTCTTCATCCAAAGCATGGGGTTCCATTCTGGAAATTCCGCTGACGGTAAAATGAACCAAAGCATTGAAATTTTCAGCTTCTTCTTTAGAAATGCGCAACATGGAAGCCATGTCAGTGGCATTGTTGAAAGCTTCTCTGTATTGGAATTTCACAATATCGTCTTTTTGTTTTCCGATAAAACTTTTGCGGATTTCTTCGGATTCAATCATATCGATAGCAATTGAAGTGTACGAATTTACACCGCCTTCTTTTATGCTGCCATCTTCGTTCAATTCTTCCAATTTACCGAAAACTAAATCTTTTTCATTTTCTACTTTTTCAGGAGATTCGAATTTTCCGTAGCGTTGGCAAATTTCTTTTTGGTATTTTTCCAACATTTCTTTGTCGGGTTCAATGGCATATTGGGTAACAGCCACTTTTTCAAGCTCAAGAGAAATGGTGGGTTTCAATGCAAAATCAAAATAGAAAGTAAAATCCGTTTGACGTTCAAAATCAATGTCGCCGGTTTTGTCGTCGTTGCTCAACGGGCTTCCTATTAAATCCAAATTATTGTCTTGAATATGTTGGTAAATAGCATCGCCAGTCAATTTGTTTAATTCTTCCGCCAATACTTGTCTTCCATACATTTTTTCAACAAGGCTTACCGGAACATTTCCTTTGCGAAAACCCGGCATTTGGGCTTTCTTCGCATATTCTTTAATAGCCTTACTGACAGCCGGTTTGTAATCTTCTTGTGCAATTTCAATTTTCAACAAGGCAATGTTTTCACCTGCGTTTTCTTGTGTAACTTTCATTTGGGTATTTTTTTATTTTTTATCTTAAAATGAAAAAGAACTGCATGTGTCCCAACAAATCAAAGGGTTTACATGTCTGTTCATTCTGAATAAATTAAACTAATTATATTAGTTATAAAATGAAGTGCAAAGATATGAAAAAAAATAAAGGAAACCTTATTTCCTAAGAATCAGGAGAAAAATCAGGTTTTTTGTATGAATTTTGAATACTATGTCTTGGTGCAATTCAATAAAATAAGAAAATATTTGCCTATGTAAAATATTTTGAACTCTATATTATTCTTTGTAAGTTTGCACCTATTCCCAACATAGATGGATAGATGAAGCAAAAGATTACCTTTTTTATAGTCTTATTTATAGTTACTTCCGCACATTTATTTTCGAAGGAGCCGGAAAAACTCATTTCTTTAAAAGAACAGGCAAGTAAACAAAAAACGGCGGAATCTTATCTATATGTTACAGAATATCAAATTAAAAATAAGATAGACGATAAAAATCTTTATCTTTATTTAGATTCTGCCTACAAGGCGGCTGTTGATGAAAAGTCAGACTTATATCTTGGACAGTATTACTATCAAAAAAGCCGGCTTTATGAAAATTCCGATTCTGCTGCTATTTATCGCGATTGTTTGAAAAAAAATCTGTATCACTACGAAAAAATAGGAATAACAGCTTATCATCCTTACAATTATATGTCTATCGGAATCAGTTTTATGTTGACAAATCGATTGGATTCCGCTGTTTTTTATTTGAAAAAAGGGTTGGGGAAATATCAGGACAATCCTCAACTTCCTACCACAGAAGTACATAAGCTTATCTATACTTTTTTGACACATACATACAAAGCAGGTGGTTTAAATGATTCGGCTGTAGTTTATGCGCATAAAACAATCAATTTGTCTGCACAGCTAAAAGATTCGGCAACTTTGTCGAACTACTTATACACCTTGGCGGTAATTTATCAGGATATGGGAAAAAT
>JAVBMO010000058.1:0-4727 GCA_031552355.1 Bacteroidales bacterium
GCTACAATATCCTCAATTTTAATTAATTTTCCCGAATCGTCAATCATTTCGCCTTTTACACTGCCTTTTACCAAAATCATCAGATGTGTGCATTTTTCGCCCATCAAGGCAACAACATTGTCGGAAAAATATTTTTGAAGAGGAAACCCGTATTTTTTATACAAGTCAATCAGTTCAGAGGAAGAAATTCCTTTAAATAAACTGCATTCGGTCAGTTTGTCAATAAGAATGGGGTTCATTATAGTACAAATTTAGCGGACAATCGTAAAAGGGACTGTTTTCCTTGTTTGTCCAATGGTTATTTCCATCAAATAGGCGCCGGTTTTCAGAAAGGAAAAATCAAAATCCGTTGATTTGGAAACAATTTCCTTTTCGTATATTTTTTCGCCGTTTACTGAAAATACATTGCAATGGGCTTTTGTAGAATTTCCAGGTAATTCAAGCGACAAATTGTCTTTAGCCGGATTGGGGTAAAGCTTAATGTTTTCTGTTTCAATGGAATTTAGCGTGCTTATATCTAAATCTGAAGCATTTTTTCCATCCAAAAATTGGACATTTGAAGCCGTAGGGTCTAGCCAATATTGCAATGCCGCGCTTATATTTCTCGAAGAACTGAATGAAGCACTAAATTTTCCGTAAAAATCGGCTAACCAGGTACTATCACAAGTGGAACTTCCCCCATAAAGTTGTCCGATAATTCTTTTTTTGTCATTGAAAAGGGGCGAGCCGGAAGAACCCGGTTCGGTTGTGCCTTTATTGTTGGTAGTTAGCCAGTTTACTTGCCAAAAACGGGCGTCGGCAGTACTTACATTTTTAGGGATACTTATTTTTTTCCAATCGCCGTGTGGGTGGTGAATACATGAACCTGAAGAGGGTATTGTAGTCCTATCCCAACCGGCATAAAAAACATGGTAATCATCTGGAATAGGCTCTTTTATTTCCAATAAAAGAAAATCAGATCCAGAATTCCGGTTTCTTTTGGCGCGAATGTCTGCTCCGGTTACGGAATTTGTTAATATACCCGTAATTCCTTTACATTCAAATGTTTGATAGTTAAAATAAAAAACCCAGCCTTTCACAGTTAAATCTTCTTGACAGTGGCAAGCCGACAAAAAATATTGTTTTTTGTCTAAATTCGTGTTATTTATCAAAGAGCCGCTACACATGTAGGTTTCTGTATCAGTAATGAGTTCATAATAACCTACGCTACGTATTTGGTCTCGCCAATTATCGCCTTCTGGGCAAGCTACATTTATTTGGCAAGAGTCAGATTGTCCCGGAAAAGGAGCAAAAGCTTTCAAAAAATAATCGCGGTAAGCATGGCCTATGCTTTTTATAAAAAATGAACCCTCGAAATCTACATTTTTAGGTTCATAGTATTCCAAAAACAGGGTGTCGTCGGGAATTTGCTGTGTATAGAAAAGACTGTTGTCCAAAGTGTTTTCCGATGTGAATTTTCCTAGAACAAAATCTTTTTTATTGTTGTACACAAACAATTCTGCTCCTTCCGGAATATGGAAAGCGCTCAAAAATACCGACATGGAAAAAGCGCCTTTGGAAACAAATCCCATCCGCCAAAGTTTGTCACCATTAGGTAAAATCTCTTGCAATCCGCATTCGGTTTTATGTAGATTTACCTCTCTGTTTATCCCCACTCGCAAAGACTTTCCTTGATTTGTACGAGCTTGGTCTTGCATGTACAAAGAAAAAATATCGACTTCGGAAAAAGTTTCCAAAGGAACATTCTTTTCTGATTTTGTAAGAAAGAAACTATGGGGTTTTCCGCCAAAATTTCTTTGCGCATACAAAAAAGACTGGCTTGTGAAAAAACCTGCAAATAAAATGAAAATCAAATAAAACCGCCTATACATCAGGGAAAAAAGTATTAGCAATATGAATTATTCGTCGTTTCCGTCCGAAGTCCGCTCTGCTTTTTTCAAAGTATTTTGAGTAAGAGCGTCGTATTCTTTTCTGTTTTTGCTAATGTCGCAAGCCAGGTAAACCGCATTTCGACACGATTGTGAAGAGGCAATGTCTTTCCCTGCAATTTCATACCCGGTTCCGTGCGCCGGAGAAGTTCTTACAAAAGGCAATCCTGCTGTAAAATTCACACCTTCAATAAACGACATTAATTTAAATGGAATTAAGCCTTGGTCGTGATACATGGCTAAAATTCCGTCAAAATTGTTGAATTCCGCAGAACCAAAGAAACCATCGGCAGGATAGGGGCCAAACACCAGCATCCCTTTTTCGGTGGCATCCTGAACAGCTGGAATAACTACTTTTTGGTCTTCATCTCCATTCACACCATTGTCACCGCCATGAGGATTCAAAGCTAGCACGGCAATACGCGGCATGCGGATACCAAAATCGCGTTTCAAAGAATTGTTCATTACCTGAATTTTTCTGTACAGCATTTCTTTGGTAATCACTTTGGTAACATCGCGCAAAGGTAAATGGCTGGTAACAATTCCAATGCGGATTTTGTCGCAAACCATCATCATCAAAGTATCTTTGCAGTTGAATTTTTGAGTCAGGTATTCGGTATGTCCCGGAAATTTAAAATTCTCGGATTGTATATTCTTTTTGTTGATAGGTGCCGTTACCAAAGCATCAATTTTATTTTTTTTGATGTCTTCGCAAGCAATATCCAAAGCTTTCAGCGCTAATTTTCCGGCCACAGACGACGATTTTCCTATATCGATTTTAATTTCTTCTTCCACAACATTCAAAATATTGAACTTCCGGGGCGCCATGGAATCGGCATCTTTCACGGTGTTGAAAGAATAATCCGGTGTGGTAATCATTTTCTTGTGATACGAAGCCACCTTTGAATTACCATATAATAATGGTGTACAAACATCGAACATCCGGGAATCGGAAAAAGTTTTTAAAATTACCTCATATCCAACACCATTAATGTCGCCATGGGTAATTCCTATTTTGGGTCTGTATTCTTTTTCAGTCATTATATTTATGTTGTGTTTTTGATTTAAAATAAAATACTTAACCTGTATTATCTAAATTATTTATTTAGTAAATTTTCGATAAAACGGTAAAGCAAACGAACGCCGATACCTGTTCCACCTTGGGTGCGGTAATCATAGTCTGCTTCGGTAAAAGAGACACCGGCAATGTCCAAATGGATAAAAGGCGCTTTGGCAAAATGTTGTAGGAATTTTCCTGCGGTAATCATTCCGGCATTTGCACCACCAATATTTTGAATGTCGGCAATGCTGGATTTTATTAATTCGCCATATTCTTCCCAAAAAGGAAATTCGGCAATGTATTCGTAATTTTTTTCACCCACCAAACGCATTTTTTGCATGGGTTCTTGAGCGTCTTGGTGCATGGCCACAATACCATATTTACCAATGGCGCGTTGAGCGGCGCCGGTCAAAGTAGCTGCCGTAATAATCACTTCGGGATTATATTGGTTGGCGTAACAAATTCCGTCAGCCAAAATCAAACGGCCTTCGGCATCGGTGTTTAGAACTTCCACCGTGGTGCCGTCCATCATGGTAATGACGTCGCCGGGAACCATTGCGTTGCCGTCGGGACGATTGTCGGTGGCCGGCAAAAGCGCTACCACATGCACAGGCAATTTGGCTTTGGCAACAGCCCAAATGGCCGCAGCCACAGTAGCAGCACCCGACATATCGTCTTTCATATTGTCCATGTGGTCATCGGTTTTGATATTGATTCCACCGGTATCAAAAACAACGCCTTTTCCAACAAAAACAACCGGTTTTTGATTGACGGCGTTTTCGGGTTTCCATTCCATTACGGTAAATGTCGGTGGGTCGATACTTCCTTTGTTTACACCCAAAAGCCCACCCATTTTCAAAGCTTCGATTTCGGCTTTGTGCAAAACGGTTACCTGTAAACCACTGTCTTTCGATTGTGTTTTCACAGCTTCCGCCAATTGCAGGGCATTTAAGCCCGACAAAGGTTCGTTTACCAAATTGCGGCAAAAATGTACGGCTTCGGTCAGAATTTGCAGTTGCTCAATAGATTTTTCGCTTATTTGAGTGGAATAAACCGACAATTCCTCAAGTGTATTCAGGTTTTTCTTATCGCTTTTGTATTTCAAAAACTGGTAATTTCCCAAACAAAGGCCTTCGAGAAAAGAAAAAACTTGCTCAGAGGAAGTTCCTGCCGGAAAAATATTCAAAGACTTTATATTTAGTTTATTAGACGATTTTTGAGTGTCGTTTCCCAATACCCGTATTCTTTCAAGTAGTTGGTATTCTTTTTGTTCTGCATCGAACAAATTGATAAAAGCAAAATGGGGAAGATGTTGTAAACTAAAGAAAAATGTTTTTTCGTTTTCAAGTTTTGAACAAATATAACTATACTCATTTTCAGAAAGAAAAGCCGGTTTAGCATTCTTGAAATCCTGAAAAGAAGCAATAAAAGCAAAAGAACTATCGAAACTGGGTGTTTGATTTTGATTGAGAGTTATTTTCATTTTTAGTAATTTTGAAAAAAATATAATTGCAAAATTACCTAAAAATTCATTCATAAGCATGAATTTATCTTCATTATTAGAAAAAGCTTTGCGTTTGGAGTTCTTGACTTTGGAAGAAGGAATTTTCCTTTACCAAAATGCTGAATTGCCTCAATTGATGGATGTTGCCAACAAAATACGGTTTCAACTGCATCCAAATAAAGAAGTTACTTGGATTATCGATCGAAATGTGAATTACACAAATGTTTGTTATTCA
>JAVBMO010000189.1:0-18287 GCA_031552355.1 Bacteroidales bacterium
GGATTAAGCGGTTTTGCAGCTGAAATGACTATTTTCTTTGGCGCTTTCCAAAATGCAGATATTTTCCATCGCGTATTTACAATTATTGCTTGCGCATCCATTGTTATTACAGCCGTTTACATATTGCGTGTGGTTGGAAAAATCCTGTATGGCGAAGTAGTGAACAAAGAGTTTTTGACATTGAAAGATGCTACTTGGTTTGAAAAAATTTCGGTAGTAACCTTGATTTTGTGTATTGTAGGCGTGGGAAGTGCACCATTTTGGTTGTCGGACATGATTAGCAACAGTTTGAGTCATGTTATTCAAGTTTTGGCTATAAAATAGTAAATAAAGGTTATCGAAATTTTCGATAACATCAATCAATAAAAAGCAATGAGCAACATCGTAAAATTTGATAATATTGAAAATAAGATTATCAGTATCCGAAATCAACAAGTGATTTTGGATAGCGATGTGGCGGCATTATATGGTGTCGCAACGAAAGAAGTAAATCAAGCAATAAGGAATAATCCTGATAAATTTCCTCAAGGATATATTTTTGAATTAGTAAGAGGGGAAAAAGAAGAGGTGGTCAAAAATTTTGACCACCTCTCAAAACTCAAATTTTCACCGGCTTTACCCAAAGCTTTCACCGAAAAAGGTTTATACATGCTGGCAACCATTTTGAAAAGCCCTGTAGCAACACAAACCACACTTGCCATTGTAGAAACCTTTGCCAAAATGCGAGAATTGTCGAGGACAGTAGCAGAATTGTCGGAAGCGCCGGAAGAAGCAAAACAAAAATCGTTGATGCAAAAAAGCAGCGAAATTATTGTCGACCTTTTGGGCGAAGACCTTAAAACATCAGATACCGAAACCAGTATAGAATTAAATTTTGCAGTCTTAAAAGTAAAACATACGGTTAAGCGAAAAGCTGATAAAAACGAAAAATAATTATCATTATAAAAATAAAAACTATTATGAATTTTAGTGATTTTCTATTCATGCGCCACGAAATATCATTGACATTGATATTCGTTATCTTGTTGATGTATGATTTGATTGCTTCGGGCGAACACAAAAGGAAATATTTTCAGGGAATAGCATGTATCCTATTCGGGCTGCATACTGTACACAGCTTTTTCCTTCCAACGGAAGCGGGTGAAGTTTTTGGTGGAATGTATGTAAGCGGAAGCATGTTTATGTTGGTGAAAAACCTATTAAATATAGGCGTTTTATTAATGTTTCTCCAAGCCAACAGCTGGTTGAAACAAGAAGATACATTTGCTAAACGAGGCGAATTCTATGTCATTACCTTATTCACCCTTTTGGGAATGTATTTCATGGTTTCTTCGGGCAACTTCCTCATGTTTTACATAGGCTTGGAAACTGCATCTATCCCCATGGCAACCCTAATAGCATTCGATAAATTCAAAAATAAATCGGCAGAAGCCGGCGCTAAATATATATTGTCAGCAGCATTTTCTTCAGCGATTATGCTGTATGGGATTTCATTTTTATATGGCGTTGCCGGAAGCATGTATTTTTCAGATATGGCAACGGCTATTACCAGTAACTATATGTCGTTGTTAGGATTGGTTTTCTTCTTGGCAGGGTTGTTCTTCAAATTGTCGATGGTGCCGTTCCACCTTTGGACAGCCGATGTTTACGAAGGTGCCCCTACACCCGTTACAGCATATCTATCAACTGTTTCCAAGACTTCAGTAGTTTTCATTTTTATGGTATTATTATTCAAAACTTTTGCAACTTTCGTTACCGAATGGCAAAACATTCTTTGGTGGATGATAGTGATAACCATTACAGTGGGAAACCTGTTTGCTTTACGTCAACAAAATTTGAAACGTTTCTTGGCTTTTTCCTCTATTTCACAAGCAGGATATTTGGTTTTGGGCGTAATTGCAGCCACAGCTACCGGAATGACTTCAGTAGTTTACTATGCAATGGTATATATTTTCTCAAATTTTGCAGCATTTGGCGTTATCCAAACGATTGAAAGTAAAACCGGTAAAGTGGAAATGAAAGATTATAATGGATTATATTCTACCAATCCTAAATTGGCATTAATCTTCATGTTGGCATTATTCTCCTTGGGCGGTATCCCTATTATGGCAGGATTTTTTAGCAAATTCTTTATTTTTACGGCAGCTGCTTCGCAAGGGCAATATTTATTGGTTTTTATCGCATTATTAAATACCATTATTTCGTTATATTATTATTTATTACCTGTAAAAACCATGTTCTTAACCAAATCAGAAAATCCTATTGAATGTATCAAAACAGATGGTTATGGAAAAATTGCTTTATTGATTTGCATCATAGGATTGTTTGTAATTGGTGTGTGTAGCCCTATTTATGAATATGTGAACAGCTTGGCATGGGGAATGTAATTGAGAATGAATGACAAGGTCTCTGCTCACACACTCTATATAAGTTTTCTTAGGAAATAGTTTATCTGATTCTGATTTTCAGAAAAATAAAACCTAAATCACACTATATTCTCAAGCAAAGAGATTTTTAAATTCTTAATCTGCTGAAAGAGAGAATATTCCTGTAAATCACAAAGAAAAATAGCATTTTTCTCTGAAAAGCCTTATTTTTGCAAAAGCAAAACATACGGCTTTTGCTTTTCATTTTAAATTTATAATCTTATGGCAAATAATGACGAGCTTTTCAAGAAAATAATAGCTCACGCAAAAGAATACGGTTTTATCTTCCCTTCGAGTGAAATTTATGACGGTTTGGCGGCGGTTTACGATTATGGCCAAATGGGCGCCGAACTGAAAAACAATATCAAAAGCTATTGGTGGAAATCTATGGTGCAAGACCACGAAAATATTGTGGGAATTGATTCCGCCATTTTTATGCATCCGACGGTTTGGAAGGCTTCCGGTCATGTGGACGCTTTCAACGACCCTTTGATTGACAATAAAGATTCTAAAAAACGCTACCGTGCCGATGTTTTAATTGAAGATTATTTGGCCAAACAAGAAGACAAAATTGAAAAGGAAGTAGAAAAAGCAGCCAAACGCTTCGGCGATGCTTTCGACAAAAGCCAATTTTTAGCTACCAATGGTCGCGTTCTTGAAATTCAATCAAAGATTGATGCCGTTCGCCATCGTTTTGCAGAAGCTATGACCTCCAACGATCTTCCTGAAATCAAGAAAATTATAGAAGATTTGGAAATTGTTTGTCCGGTTTCAGGTTCGCGCAATTGGACAGAAGTCCGCCAGTTCAACCTGATGTTTTCTACACAAATGGGTTCTGTGAGCGAAGATGCCAGCCAAATTTATCTTCGCCCCGAAACGGCACAGGGCATTTTTGTTAACTTTTTGAATGTACAAAAAACCGGCCGCATGAAAGTTCCTTTTGGGATTGCCCAAATAGGAAAAGCTTTTAGAAATGAGATTGTTGCCCGTCAGTTCATTTTCCGTATGCGAGAATTTGAACAAATGGAAATGCAGTTTTTTGTCCGTCCGGGAAGCGAATTGGAATGGTTTAAAACATGGAAGGAAAAACGTTTGAAATGGCATTTGTCGTTGGGATTCTCCCCAAATAAATACCGGTTCCACGACCATGAAAAATTGGCGCATTATGCCAATGCCGCTGCCGATATTGAGTTCGATTTTCCTTTTGGATTCAAAGAATTGGAAGGAATTCATTCTCGCACCGACTTCGACTTGAAAGCCCATGCAGAACATTCCGGCAAGAAAATCCAATATTTCGACGCGGAATTAAATGAAAATTACACGCCTTATGTTATTGAAACATCAATCGGCTTGGATCGTATGTTTTTGGCGGTTTTCAGTACTGCTTTCAACGAAGAGAAATTAGAAGACGGCAGCGAACGTACGGTTTTGAACATTCCTCCGGTGTTGGCGCCCTATAAAGCAGCCGTTTTGCCTTTGGTAAAAAAAGACGGGATGCCCGAAAAAGCGCGTGAAATTTGTGATATTTTGAAGGCTGATTTCATGATTCAATATGACGAAAAAGACGCCATTGGCCGTCGTTACCGCAGGCAAGACGCTATTGGCACACCATTTTGCATTACCGTAGATTCCGAAACTTTGGAAAACAATACGGTTACTGTGCGTGAACGCGACAGTATGCAACAGGTTCGTTTACCCATTGAACAACTGAGAAGTTATATTTTTGACGGAATACGGGTGAAGTAATTCCCCAAGAAAGGTTTTGACTCATGCGCAGGATATTTGCAGGTTTGCTTGTTTTTGTTTTTGCTTTTTCAGCCCACGCCAATAGTGATGGGTTGAAGGATTATATAAACAAATTAACAGCCGATCCGCAATTTGAAAATGCTTCGTGGTCGGTAAAGGTCGTAAAAATCAAGGATTCGAAAACGGTGGCGGAATACAATTCCCAACAAAGCTTAATTCCGGCTTCGATCGAAAAACTACTAACCACGGGTATTTCCATCCACGTTTTGGGAAGCGATTTCCGTTTTAAAACCTGTTTGATGTACGACGGGCAAATCCAAGACAGTGTTTTGCAAGGAAATCTTTATATTGTCGGTGGTGGCGACCCTTTTTTAGGTTCCTACCGTTACAAGCAAACTTGTCCCGACTCGGTGTTTTTTGTTTGGTATTCAGCACTTCGGCAAAAAGGAATCTCGGCTATTGAAGGCAACATTTATTTCGATGCCTCCATCTTTGATGAAGAACCCATTCCCGGAAGCTGGCAATGGGAAGATATGGGTAATTATTACGGATGTGGCGCATCAGGGCTTTCATTCCACGAAAACATGTATTATATTTGCTTCAAACCCTCACTGACAGAAGGTGGGGCTGCGAAAATCCTATATACGAAGCCCAGTATCAATTCTCTTGCTTTTGACAATAAAGTAACTACAGGCCCTGCCAAATCGGGCGACAATGTTGTGATTTATGCTTGTCCTGAAAGCAACACACACCTTTTGCGAGGAACCGTTCCTTTGGACGACCCCGAATTTTTGGTAAGAGGCGCCATGCCTAATCCTGCCAAAACCTGTGCGGAATTTTTTGTAAAATATTTGCAGCAAAAAAAGATAAAAATATCCAAACCGGTTCAAAAGATGCCGGATTTTGCGTCTATGCGTTCGCGGCGCAGTATGTTGTTTGAATATTACTCCTATCCTTTGTCTCAAATTATTACGCAAACCAATTTGCAAAGCAACAATATGTATGCTGAATGTTTGTTTAAATATTTGGGCTATGCTGAAAAAAAAGTGGGCAGTTACAAAACAGGACAAGACGCAATTTATTCGTTCTTAAAATTGAAATCTCTGAACAGCAAAGGACTTAATATTGAAGATGGAAGTGGGCTTTCCCGTCAAAATTTGCTGACCACTTCTTTTCTTTGTTCTTTTATGCAATGGATGAAAGAGCAGGATACGGACGATGTTTTTTACAATTCTCTTACAAAAGCAAGCCAATCAGCAAATATTAATCAACAATTGGCAGGAACAAATGGACAAAACACTTTGCGCTACAAAACCGGCAGCATGAAAAACGTTCGGTCTTATGCCGGTTATATGCAAAATTCGAAAGGAGAATGGGTTTGTTTTTCAATAATTGCCAATAATTTTAATGCTCCTGATACGGAAATTCGCGCCAAATTGGAAAAACTTTTTTATCATATAGCGAAAAGCGAATAAGTTGCATTCAGTAGTTGAATCTACCCAATATTTCGGCTATTCAAATGTATTTCAATTAAAAAAAGAAATCGTATCTTTGTACCCGATTTAAAAGTGTGGAGAAAACACTGAAAATCCTGCTAATTAATGAACAATCAAGAGAACAAACTTATTTTTTCAGAAAAGATAGATTCTTTGAAATTATTGAATCGCTATCTGAAAAATACGTTATTCTCCAATGCTCGTTTTTTTATTTTAGTGGATGAAAATACTTTTGAATTTTGCCTGAACGATTTGGTATCTATTGTAGAACCTTTGCAGGAAGCCGAGTTGTTTGAAATTCCAAGCGGCGAAAGCCAGAAAGCCCTTTCCACAGCCGAAAACCTTTGGACAGCCTTGCAGGAAAGCGAAGCCGATAGGAATGCTGTAATCGTGAATTTAGGCGGCGGAGTTATTTCCGATTTGGGCGGTTTTGTTGCCGCAACTTACAAAAGGGGCATCCGCTATATCAATATCCCTACCACACTTTTGGGAATGGTAGATGCTGCCATTGGGGGGAAAACTGCAGTGGATTTGAATCAACATAAAAATCATGTAGGGGCATTTTATCATCCTATGGTAACCTGTATTTATCCATCATTTTTGAAAACACTTTCTTTGCGGGAACTGAAATCCGGCGCTGCGGAAATGATAAAAACGGCTTTGCTTTCGAAAAAGGAATTTTGGGAAGCTCTCAGGCAAATGCCTATCGAAAAAGCGGCTCAAAATCAGAAAAATATCCGTGAGGCCGTTGTTTTTAAACGGCAAATTGTGGAACAAGATTTTGAAGAACAGAATATCCGAAAAATATTGAACTTTGGGCATACCATCGGCCACGCCATTGAAAGTTATTCTTTACGTAGTGAAATGCCGCTTCTGCATGGCGAAGCCGTGGCACTGGGAATGTTGGCGGAATTGTTTATTTCCATTGAAAAACTGGATTTCCCAAAAGAGGAATACAAAGAAATCTTTGATTATATCACACAAAATTATACTTTCCCAAAATATTTTTCTGCAGAAATAGATGAAATATTGTCATTTCTAAAAAATGACAAAAAGAATTTTTCAGGAAAAATCAATGCATGTTTGCTTCGTAAAATCGGTGTTCCTGCAATAGATGTGGAAATTACGGAAGAAGAAGCCCGAAAAGCGCTTATCCAATTGACAATAAATAATTAATAAATTTCATAAACAAAAAAATAATAAAAATGACAGATTACAACATTCCTTATAAAGTAGCGGACATTAAATTGGCCGACTGGGGAAGAAAGGAAATTGAAATTGCGGAGAAAGAAATGCCGGGTTTAATGGCAATCCGTAAGCAGCATAGTGCTCAAAAGCCTTTGAAAGGCGCCCGGGTGATGGGTTCTTTGCACATGACCATCCAAACTGCAGTGTTGATTGAAACATTGGTAGAATTAGGAGCAGAAGTCCGTTGGGCAAGCTGTAATATTTTTTCAACGCAAGACCATGCCGCAGCAGCCATTGCCGCAGCAGGTGTTCCTGTTTTTGCTTGGAAAGGCGAAACTTTGGAAGAATACTGGTGGTGCACCAATCAGGCACTTTCGTTCGCCGATGGAAAAGGCCCGAACATTATTGTGGACGATGGCGGCGATGCTACGCTGCTTATTCACAAAGGGTATGCGGCTGAAAACGATGCTTCGGTTTTGGAGGTAAAACCTTCGAATACCGAAGAAGGCATTATTTTGAACTGCTTGAAAACCATTTTGAAAGAAGACAACCAAAAATGGCACAGAACAGTGGCCGAACTTCGTGGAGTTTCGGAAGAAACCACCACAGGCGTACACCGTTTGTACCAAATGTTGGAACGTGGCGAATTACTGGTTCCTGCCATCAACGTAAATGATTCGGTAACAAAATCCAAGTTCGACAATTTGTATGGTTGCCGTGAATCGCTTGCCGATGGCATCAAGCGTGCCACAGATGTGATGATTGCAGGAAAAGTAGTAGTGGTTTTGGGTTATGGCGACGTGGGAAAAGGTTGTGCTCGTTCCATGAAAGGTTACGGCGCGCGCGTTTTGGTAACCGAAATAGACCCTATCTGCGCTTTGCAGGCTGCCATGGAAGGTTTTGAAGTAACCACGATTGAAGATGCCTTGCCTGAAGGAAATATCTATGTAACCACCACCGGAAACAAGGACGTGATTACATTGGAACACATGAAAAAAATGAAAGACCAATCCATTGTTTGCAACATCGGGCATTTCGATAACGAAATTCAAATGGCAGAATTGGAAGCTTTGGCCGGAATAAAGAAAATCAACATTAAACCACAGGTGGACAAATATGTTTTCCCTGCCGGACATTGCATTTATGTGTTGGCCGAAGGCCGTTTGGTAAACTTGGGTTGTGCAACAGGACATCCTTCGTTTGTAATGAGCAACTCATTTACCAACCAAACTTTGGCGCAATTGGATTTGTGGCAAAACAAATACGATGTGGGCGTTTACCGTTTGCCTAAGAAATTAGACGAAGAAGTAGCCCGTTTGCATTTGGAACAAATTGGCGTAAAACTAACCCAATTAAGCAAAGAACAAGCCGAATATTTGGGAGTTCCTGCAGAAGGTCCTTACAAACCGGAGCATTACAGGTATTAGAAGACATTTTGAAAATACAGAAGAGGGGACAAATTATATCATATTTGTCCCCTCTTCTGTATTATTACCTTGGTATTTTTTAGCGTGAAATAATTTCTTTTATTGCAGAAACAATTGCTTCTTCGTCTATTTCACATTCTTTGTAGAGGTCGGTTAGGCTTCCTTGCTCAATAAACCTATCGGGGATTCCCAAACTTTTGAATTCCGCAGAATAATGATTTTCATTCATAAATTCCAAAATTGCCGAAGCTAAACCGCCTTTCAGGCAACCATCTTCCACGCTGAGAACTTTGTTGTAGGTTGAAAATACTTCGTGAAGAAGTTCTTCGTCAATGGGTTTTAGGAATCGCATGTCATAAATGGCTACTTCAATCCCTAAAGTACTTAGTATTTTTGCAGCTTCCAGAGCTTTGTTCCCCAAAAATCCAATCGATAAAATGGCTGCATCTTTCCCTTCGCGGATTTGCTGGCCTTTTCCTTTTTCTAATTTTCTGAAAGGCGTCCGCCATTTGTGTAGAATGCCTTTTCCACGAGGGTAGCGGATAACATAACTTCCGGCACCTTCCAATTGCGCTGTAAACATCATATTCCGCAATTCTTCTTCGTTCAAAGGGGAACAAATGGTAAGATTTGGAATAGGCCTGAAAAAAGCCATATCAAAAACACCCTGGTGTGTGGCGCCATCTTCGCCGACCAAACCGGCGCGGTCTAAACAGAAAATAACGGGTAATTCCTGCAATGCCACATCGTGAATAACTTGATCGTAGGCACGCTGCATGAAAGAAGAATAGATATTGCAAAACGGAACCAAACCTTGGCAAGCCAACCCGGCCGCAAAAGTAACAGCATGCGATTCTGCAATACCGACATCAAAAGCCCGTTCAGGCATTTCTTTCATCATCAGGTTAAGCGAACAACCTGAAGGCATGGCGGGTGTGATTCCTACAATTTTAGAATTTTGTTTCGCCAATTCCAAAATGGTTTCGCCAAACACATCTTGGAACCGTAAAGGCGTATTGTCGGAACCGGAGGATTTTATTTCTCCGGTAAAAGCATCATAAAGTCCGGGCGCATGATAAACAACAGGGTTGTTCTCGGCTTTTTCCAAGCCTTTTCCCTTTTTTGTAATGATATGCAGTAATTTAGGCCCTTCAATTTTCTTTAAGTCGTCCAAAACTTTTACCAAAGTTTCTACATTATTTCCATCAATGGGACCAAAATATCTAAGATTTAAAGATTCAAAGAGATTACTGCTATGTAAAAGCGTTGATTTTGTGGCATGTAATATTTTACTAACAGCCGTTTTATGTTTTTTATAACGGTTTGTGTTTCCGCCAAGCAGATTCCAGACTTTATTTTTCATCCTGTTATAAGCAGGGGAAGTCGTGATGTCTGTAAGATAATTGTTTAAGGCGCCGACACTTTCGTCGATAGCTATGCCATTGTCGTTCAAAATTACCAAAAGGTTGGCATTTGCTGTTCCGGCATTGTTGAGTCCTTCAAAGGCCATACCGCCGGTCATGGATCCATCGCCGATAATGGCAATATGTTGTCTTGTGGAATTGCCTTGAAGTTTCGATGCGATGGCCATTCCCAAAGCTGCCGAAATGGAAGTGGAAGAATGTCCGGTGCCGAAGGAATCATAAACACTTTCAGACATTTTTGGAAATCCGCTAATGCCTTTGTAAGTTCTCAGGCTTTGGAATTTCTCTTTTCTTCCGGTCAGAATTTTGTGGGTGTATGATTGATGTCCCACATCCCAAATTAGTTTGTCGTCAGGTGTGTTGAAAATATAGTGTAAAGCTACAGAAAGCTCCACAGTTCCAAGGCTGGAAGCCAAATGCCCGGGATTGCTCGCCAAAGATTCGATAATAAAAGTGCGCAAATCTGAGCACAATTCTTCCAATTCTGCTAGACTCAAATGTTTTAAATCTTCCGGATAACTTACTCTCGTAAGGATTGCACCTTCCTTTGCCATTTCTGAAAATTAAACTGCAAAGTTACGCTTTTTTGTTCATTTGGAATTACGTTTCGGATTTAGATTTTTTGTCAGAGTAATTTTCCGCTTAAAAGCAGGGCAGCTATGGTAAAGTAAATAACTAAACCTGTAACATCGACAAGCGTTGCAACAAAAGGCGCAGAGGCTGTGGCGGGGTCTAATCCGATTTTTTTCAACAGAAATGGAATCATTGAACCGGATAGAGTTCCCCATAAAACAATAAAAATCAATGACAAGGAAACACTTAACCCAATCCACATCCAATATTCCCCATAATCGTAGAGGCCTGTTTCTTGCCAGATAAATATGCGGATAAAACCTATGATTCCCAATATGGCGCCAAGGAGCAACCCGGACAAGATTTCCTTTCGCATAACATACCACCAGTTTTTCAGTTTTAATTCGCCAAGGGCAAGTGATCGGATGATAAGACTGGCAGCTTGTGAGCCGGAATTTCCACCGCTTGAAATAATCAATGGGACGAACAGGGCAAGTACTACAGCTTTTGATATTTCTACATCGAAATAACCCATGGCCGATGCCGTCAACATTTCGCTTAAAAACAAAATGATAAGCCAGCCGGCACGTTTTCTTACCAATTCAAGTAAAGGTGTTTTGGTGTACGATAAATCCAACCCTTCCGTACCCCCGAATTTTTGGAAGTCTTCGGTACTTTCTTTTTCCTGCACATCCATCACGTCATCCACGGTAACAATGCCCAGCAAAGTCCCGTCTGCATCGGTTACGGGCAATGCTACCCGGTCGTGGTCGGCAAAAACTTTCACGGCAAGTTCCTGATCGTCATCAACATTGAGCGAAACAAAACGTTTGTCACTGATTTCCGAAATGGTTTGTTCGGGCGAAGCCAAAATAATTTCCTTGATACGAATGTCGTCAATCAGTCTCCATTGATTGTTAACGATATAAATGACATTCAGGGTTTCGGAATCTCGGCCGAATTTTCGGATATGTTCCAACGCTTGCTGTACCGTAAAATAAGGTTTAACAGCCACATATTCAGGTGTCATCAAGCGCCCCACACTGTCTTTCGGATAACCAAGCAATTGGGTTGCAATTTCGCGTTCTTCCTTCGACAATAACTGTATCAAACGTTGGTTTACCGTTCCTGGGAGTTCTTCAAAAAAAGCGGTACGGTCGTCGGGGTCAAGGTCGTTGAGTAAACCTGTTAATTTGTTGACATTAGAGGCCAAACCTTCAATAATGTCTTCCTTTTCATCATGTGAAAGGCGTTGGAACGTTTCCTTGGCCGATTCACGCGATAAAAGGCGAAATAAAATAATTTGGTCTGATTTGGATAACCCGCTGATAATTTCCGCTATTTGAAGCGGTTCAAGACCGATCAGCTCCACCTTGACGGTTTTCCAATTTTTGTTTTCAATCAGTTGTTGGAAACGGATTTTAATTTCGTTCATGTGGCATCTCCTTACGAATTTACTCTGCAAGGAAATCACAAAAGCCCCTTACAGTGTTGTTAATAGTTTCGTTTTCTGTAACTCGGATACGGGCTTTCGTCCATGATAATTAAATTTAAGTGAATATTCATCCCTTTGGGAGGGGATTTTTAAAACTGTGCAAAGGTACTAAAATTTGGGAAAACTGTGCAAATGTAAGCGATGAAGAATTTTTAACAATCGCCTTTCAGGGAATCAATTTCCCTGCGTTCGCGTTTTGTCGGGCGGCCGGATCCGCGGTCTCTTTTTTCGAAATTATATTGGCGAATCATTTCCAGACGTTCATATTCTTCTTTTGGCGTAAGGTCTGTCATGTAAAGGCTTACCAACTTTGCAGAAACACGATTATGGAGAAATTCTTTCACTTCCACAACTTTTTTGAGTTGCTGAATACTGATTTCGTATTGGTCGCCAATTTTGATTTCTCTTGCCGGTTTCACGGCTTGCCCGTTGAATTTCACTTTGCCGGCCTTGCATGCGTCTGCGGATTCTGTGCGGGTTTTAAAAATCCGTACAGCCCACAGCCATTTATCCAAGCGACAAGCGTTTTCCTGCATTTGATAAAATTATTTTTCGCGGAAATAAATTTTTAGGGGCACTCCCGAAAAATTATAGATTTCGCGCATACGGTTTTCCACAAAACGGCGATACGGATCGCGGATATATTGTGGCAAATTGCAGAAAAAAACAAAAGATGGATACGCCACTTTTAGCTGCGTAATGTATTTGATTTTTATGTTTTTGCCTTTATAAGCCGGTGGGGGATTCAATTCTTTCACAATGTAAAGAACTTTGTCATTCAAGTCGGAAGTAGAAATTCTTTGGGTTCGGTTTTCGTAAACTTGCTTGGCAGTTTCAAGAACTTTGAAAATCCGTTGTTTATTCAAAACCGAAGTAAAAATAATGGGAATATCGGTAAATGGCGCTGTTTTCTGACGGATAAGCGCTTCAAATTCTTTGTGTGTATTGGTTTCTTTTTCAACCAAATCCCATTTGTTTACAACCACAACCACACCTTTATTGTTCCGTTCTATCAAGCTGAAAATGCTCAGGTCTTGCGATTCCAAGCCTTGCGTGGCGTCAATCATCAGGATACAAATGTCGCTGTTTTCGATAGAGCGTACGGAACGTAAAACGGAAAAAAACTCAATGTCTTCTTTTACTTTGCCTTTTTTCCGGATTCCGGCAGTGTCCACCAAGTCGAATTCAAAGCCAAATTGGTTGTAGTGTGTAAAAATGGAATCTCTCGTTGTGCCGGCAATGGGCGTTACAATATTTCTTTCAACACCAATCAAAGCATTAATAAAAGAGGATTTTCCGACATTTGGGCGTCCTACCACGGCTATCCTCGGGAATTGAGACTCTTCGTCCTCTTCAATTTTTTCCATGTGCGATGTAAGTTCATCCAAAAGTTCGCCGGTTCCCGAACCGCTGATGGCCGAAATAAGGATAACGTCGCCTAAGCCGAGGCTATAAAATTCGCCTACATTTTCGGCTTCCTTGGCGTTGTCGGCTTTGTTGGCCACCAAAAAAATCTTTTTCTTGGAACGGCGCAACATTTCTGCAACATCTTCGTCCATAGGCGTAAGGCCTTCGCGAATATCCAGCATAAATAAAATAAAATCGGCTTCGTCGATAGCCAAAGACACTTGTTCTCGAATGGCTATTTCAAAAGAATCGTCGCCTCCAACCACATATCCGCCGGTGTCGATAACCGAAAAACCTATTCCGTTCCAATCCGATTTGCCATAATGACGATCGCGAGTAACGCCGCTCGTAGGATCTACTATTGCTTCGCGAGTTCCCGTTAAACGATTAAACAACGTGGATTTTCCCACATTTGGACGGCCTACTATTGCAACAATATTTCCCATTTATTTCTGTTTTTGTTTTGGCTATTAATTCATATTTCTCTTTGCAAATTTACACAAATTTTATGCAACGAGTAAATCTCTGAATTTCTTTTGTTTTAAGGGAATTTACACATTTTGAAAAAAAGTCGTACCTTAGCATACTTTTTGAAGTATCTTTTTTATGGATACAAGACCCTATTTTTGTAGTCGTATTTTGCTGATTACAAGAAAAGTAGTTTATTAATTTTTTTGGAAAACCATGAGATTGAAATTATTCTTAACCCTAAGTATTTTGGTATTTTCTACTTCTTTGGCATTTGCTCAAAAAAATGCTGCACAGCAAGCCGATGCAGCGTTTGAGAATCGCCGCTACAGAGAAGCTGTGGATTTATATGAAAAGGCTTTTTCGAAAGTAAAATCCAACCGTGCGGAAAAAAACAGAATTACTTACCAAATTGCCGAATGTTACAGATTAACCGGCGATTATTCCAAAGCAGTAAATTATTACAAAAAATTGGAAAAGGCTAAATATCAGCGGATTGAGCCTCGTTTGTTTTTATACATGGCAGATTCGTATCGTTTTATGAACGAAATAGACAAAGCCAAACTGTATTATGCTGAATTTCTCAAACTGGAACCCAATGATGAAGCCGGTTTAGTGGGGAAAAAATCGTTAGGGAATTTTCAGGAATTTGTAGCCAACAAAACCCGCCATAAAATCGTTGAAATGGAACGTTTTAACGGTAAGCAAAATGAATGGGCGCCGATTTTCTTAGGCGAAGACACCAATACGGTTTTATTCACATCTTCGCGCGAGAGCGCCACCGGTGAAAACCGCGATGCTTGGACAGGTGAGGATTTTTCCGATATTTTCTACACCATCAAAGACAGCCGCGGCAATTGGACTTCGCCGGAACCTTTTGATGCGAAAATCAACAGCGAAGGCCACGAAGGTGAGCCTACATTCAGCCTCGATAAAAATACAATTTATTTTACCCGTTGCGAAAGCCGTCCCAATGAATCTTTGGGCTGTTTTATCATGACTTCTTCGCGGGCAACGCCTAAGAAAAGGGCAAGTAAAAAACAACAGGAAGAAGCCGGCGCATGGTCTGATCCTGTAAAACTTGTTTTGGGCGATTCTTTGTTTTCGTTTGTTCATCCGGCTATTTCAAGCGATGGTTTGACATTATATTTCGCATCGGATCTTCAAGGTGGTGAAGGCGAAATGGATTTGTGGAAAGCTACGCGAGCTTCTATTTCAGAGCCTTTTGGTGCGCCTGAAAGTTTAGGGAAAGAAATCAACACCAAAAGCAAGGAATTGTTTCCGGTATTGGTAAACGACACAGTTTTGTATTTTTCTTCCAACGGACATGTAGGGTTAGGTGGTTTGGATTTGTATAAAAGCGTTTTGAGAAAAGGGAAATGGTCGAAAGCTGAAAATTTGGGCTATCCGATGAATTCTATTTATGACGAAATAGGAATTGCGTTGTACCCCCAAAGCGAAGGGCCTTTGTTGGAAAGAGGCTATTTTTCTTCGAACAGGCCGGAAGCCTATCCGCACGAAAAAAACGGATCGAAGAAAAGGGGGGAAATCAACGATAATATTTATTACTTTGAATTGCCGCCATTGTCATTTACATTGGCAGGGGTTATCCGAAACGAAAAATCCATGCAGTTGGTTCCCGGAGCTAAAGTAAAAATTATGGGAACAGACGGTTCTATCAACGAAACCACAACCAATAAAAAAGGTGCGTATTCTTTCAGCGATTCAATTATTCAGCCGGATGTAACCTATAAAATGTATATTTCGAAAATAGATTTTTTCAGTACGGTAACTTCCGTAAGCACAAAAGGATATAGAAATAATGTGGATTTGGTTCAGGATGTTCGTTTAGACCCTGTACCTACCGAGCCTGTTGTGCTGCCTGAAATTCTTTACGATGTGGCCAAATGGGATTTAAAGGAACAGTATCAAGATTCATTGTTTGACCTTTTGACTGTTCTTCGCAACAATCCTTCGTTTGTGATAGAAATCCGTTCGCATACCGACTGCCGCCCGTTTTATCCACTGACCAACGACACACTTTCCCAACGTAGAGCGCAATCTGTTGTAGATTATTTGATCAGCCGCCGGATTGAACCGGGCAGATTGGTTGCAAAAGGCTATGGCGACAGAGTTCCTCGTGAAATGGATCATACGACAACTATTACCCAACACGGAAAAAACTATACTTTCAAGAAAGGGACAAAACTCACTTGCGATTACATAAAATCTTTGCCAAAAGAAGAACAGGAAATTGCGCATCAATTGAATCGCAGAACAGAATTTGCCGTTCTTCGTACGGATTACAAAATAAAGAAAGAAAATGAAGAGTTACCCTTTGAGGAAGGCGATAAGGAACAGGTAATCAATTTGGTGAAAGAAGATAAAAAACCGGATGTTCCTGCCCCAACAATTATTGTTGGAGGTGAAAATAAAATTCCGGTAATGATGATACATTCAACAAAAGGCGAAGTGGATGGAATTGTAAATGGTTCGTTGCAACGCATTTTGATTGACGAAAAATACCGGGATGCTGTGGCTTTTTCATGGACGGAAGCCATGCGATTTTTGTACGACAAACGAATTACCAAAGAAGATTTCCCTGAACGCGACAATGCTTTTGATCCGGAAGGAAATATTATCGAAAATTCCATTATTGTGTTGAAATCTTTACAAATAGGCCCTCGCAAAATAGAAAATGTGGAAGCTGTTGTTATAAAAGGTTTGTCGCACAATATTATCATGAATCGTTTTGGGTTGAAAGCCTTTGGCGACTACGAATTTGACAAGCAAAAAGGTATTTTGATTTTTAAATAGATTTCTCCTTTTGAGAAATCAGGTTGAAATAAGGGGAAGAACACAAGTTTTGTCAAAGGCAGAATTTGTGTTCTTCCTATGTAAATAAAAAACATCAAGCAAATTTATAAGCTGTTACTGGACACATGCAAGCAAAAATTAAAGAAAAGGCCTTGTCCCTTTTGCCCGAAATTATTGGTTTACGGAGGCATTTTCATCGCTATCCCGAATTGTCGTTGCAGGAATACAAGACTTCTGAATTTATTGAAGAAAAACTTCGGGAGTATGGAATTTCTTACGAAAAAGGAATTGCCAAAACGGGCATAATTGCTTGGATTTACGGTAAAAATCCTGCCAAAAAATGTATTGCTTTGCGTGCCGATATGGACGCTTTGCCTGTGGAAGAATCCAATGACGTGGATTTTAAATCCCAAAATGCAGGTGTTATGCACGCTTGCGGGCACGATGTTCACATGGCTTCTTTGTTAGGAACGGCACAGATATTAAACTCTTTAAAAGATTCTTTCGAAGGCACTGTGATGTTAATTTTTCAACCTTCGGAAGAAAAATCACCCGGCGGAGCATCCATTATGCTCGACGAAGGTATTTTCGACAAGAGAAAACCCGAGGCTATTTTCGCTTTTCATGTGTTGCCCGAAATGAATGTCGGGAGGGTGGGTTTTAAAAGCGGCAATTATATGGCTTCTGCCGATGAAATTTATTTAACGGTGAAAGGCAAAGGCGGCCATGCCGGAACGCCGCACATGAATATAGACCCTGTGGTGATTGCTTCGCATATTGTCATTGCGTTGCAACAGATTGTGAGCCGCAACGCACCGCCAACCATTCCGAGTATTCTTTCTTTTGGCAAAGTGGAAGCCAAAGGCGCCACAAATGTAGTGCCCAATGAAGTTCGCTTGGAAGGCACGCTTCGCACTTTCAATGAAGAATGGCGCAAAGAAGCCCTTTCGAAAATCCGAAAAATGTCCGAAGGAATTGCCGAAAGTATGGGTGGATTTTGCGAAGTTCATATCGCCAAAGGCTATCCTGTTTTGACAAACGATGCCGACTTGACAAATTTTGCCAAATTTTGTGCGCAGGATTTTTTAAGCACTGAAAAAGTAGAAGATATGGATTTGCGAATGACAGCCGAAGATTTTGCTTTTTTTGCACAGGAAATTCCCGGATGTTATTTCAGGGTGGGTACTCGCAAAATAGGTTCGGAAATTACCAACCTACACACTTCTGGTTTTACAATTGACGAAGAAGCTCTTCAATATAGCATGGGGCTAATGGCTTATTTGGCAATAGAATCTTTGAAATAATAAAGCTGCCCAAAATCTTTTTGAACAGCCTTATTTCCTTTTTAGCACTCAACTCATACACTCCCTAATATCTCGTTTCACAACCATTTCCATCCGTTACCAATTTAATTTTATAAACGGTAGTTTCTTGAGGCGAAACAGTAATTGTTTTTGTTGTTGCATTGACTTCTGTAAAACCAGTTTCAATTGTTCCAGTTTCAACATTATTCACAAAAACGCCTAATACAACAGCCCAAGAGGATGAGTTTCCTTGTGCTAGCGTGATAGTTAATGGTTTTGTATCCCCCAAACAAATCTCATCACTATTTGACAGTTCTGCCTGCGGCGCTTCGTGTACAAATACGTTAACCGTGTCACTCATGCGCGAACAGCCTTCTTTATCAGTGGTTACCAATACACTATATTTTCCGGCATCAGTTGTTTTTATGGAATCAAAAATGATAAGAGAACGTGTACTATCTGTTATAGCTGCACCGTTTTTATACCACTGATATCCGGTTACGTTTACACTAAATG
>JAVBMO010000160.1:0-3322 GCA_031552355.1 Bacteroidales bacterium
GGTTTTCTTCCCGTTTTTCTTTACATTTGCACTGTGGCACTGAGGACAGTAGAGTATGATTGTGATTTGCATTTTACAAAAATACTCTTATTTTTCCTGAGTGTCACTTATTTATAGCAGCATACTTTTTATAACACCTCCAGAAAATTTAAGTCCTGAAAGGTTCTAAAACCCTTCAGGACTATAAATGGTTCGAAAATATAACTATTTTGCGTAATTTACGGCTCTTGTTTCGCGGATAACCGTGACTTTGATTTGTCCGGGATAGGTCATTTCACTTTGAATTTTTCTAGACAAATCGTAAGAAAGTTGGTTGGCTTCCATGTCGTTTACTTTTTCGGCGCCAACAATCACGCGCAATTCGCGGCCGGCCTGAACGGCGTAGGTTTTCACTACTCCCGGATAAGTCAGAGCCATTTCTTCCAATTTATTCAAACGGTTGATGTAGGCTGCAACCACCTCGCGGCGTGCGCCCGGGCGTGCTCCTGAAATAGCATCGCAAATTTGAACAATGGGTGCAATCAACGATTCCATTTCTGTTTCGTCGTGGTGAGCGCCAATGGCATTGCAGATTTCGGGTTTTTCCTTGAATCTTTCAGCCAATTTCATCCCCAGCAAAGCATGTGGAAGTTCGGGTTCATTATCGGGCACTTTTCCAATATCGTGCAACAATCCGGCGCGTTTGGCAATTTTGGGGTTTAATCCCAATTCCGAAGCCATGGTTGCCGATAAATTAGCTACCTCGCGCGAGTGTTGCAAAAGGTTTTGTCCGTAAGAAGAACGGTATTTCATTTTTCCTACCAAACGAACCAACTCGTGGTGCATGTTCACAATGCCCAGGTCGATACAAGTACGTTTGCCGGTTTCAATAATTTCCTGCTCGATTTGTTTGCGTGTTTTGCTTACAATTTCCTCGATACGCGCAGGGTGGATACGTCCGTCGGTTACTAATTTATGCAACGACAAACGGGCAATTTCGCGCCTTGCAGGGTCAAAACTCGACAAGATGATAGCATCGGGTGAATCATCAATAATGATTTCCACGCCGGTAAGCGCCTCCAAAGTACGTATATTACGGCCTTCGCGACCGATAATCCGGCCTTTTACCTCTTCGTTTTCCAAGTTGAAAACCGATGCGGTATTTTCTATAGCTTGTTCGGTTCCTGTCCTTTGAATGGTTTGAATTACGATTTTTTTAGCTTGTTCGGCAGCCGTAATTTTTGCTTCTTCCACAATATCAATTACAGAAGAGGCTGCTTCCGATTTTGCTTCGTCCTTAATGGTTTCAATCAGTTGTTCTTTGGCTTCGGTTGCAGACAAGTTCGAAATTTGTTCCAACTTTTCTACATTGGTTTTGTAAGCTTTTTCTACTTCTTGTTTGCGTTTGTTTAAAAGTTCTACTTGGTTTGTCAAGTTTTCTGTTGCGGCCTTAAATTCGTTGCTTTTTCGTTGAAGTTCTTCCACTTTTTGATTCAGCGCTTGTTCTCTCTGTTTCAGTTTGTTTTCCGCCTGCATAATGCGTGCGTCTTTTTCCTGAGTTTGTTTGTCGTGTTCGCTTTTCAGTTGTAAGAACTTTTCCTTTGCTTGCAGAATTTTTTCTTTTTTAATGATTTCAGCTTTTTCTTCAGCTTCTTTCAGCGTGTCCTCGCTTTTTTTCAAAAGCCGTTTCCGCAACAAGGACACGGTTACAAAAATACCGGCGGTTGCCGCTATAATTGCAATTATTACATTAATGAGTATTGTCATTGTACTTCAAATAATTAAGTTAAAAATATATTATATTACACCATAAGTGTCCACAAAAAAAACCTGCACTAATTCCATTGGGTTTTAAAACTCCGAATCTATAGGATTTGAGCGCCAAACGCCTCAAACGTCCTCTGCCTCTTTTGCAAGAGCGGGGCTTGTTCTACTCGTTATGAGCCAACTCGGTTTGTAAATTTTGTTGAGTTTTACAAACTGAATATTGAATTAATGCAGGTATATTGTTTAATAACACTTTCCTTGTCTTTCACAAGGGCCGGAAAGTGATTATTATTTTCAAAGAACGCAATTTTTTAGGCTTTATTTCTATTTTTTAGACAAAATTTCCGAGAAAAAGTTGTCTATTTCCATCAATTTATCAGAGAATCCTTCATTTATATATTTCGCATCTTTTCGCATTTTTACCAATTCTATCATATATTCCAGCGAAACCATTGCCAACAGATCTTGTCTGTCTTTATATGCATATACGGTTGAGTATTCCTTCGATTTATCTTCTATTAATTTTACAGCTTGTCGCAAAGTTTCTTCTTCTTCTCGCTCAATTCTGAGCTTATAATTCCTGTCTGCAATATTTACCGTTACTAAAAGCTTCTCTTTGTCCATTTCTGAAAAATTAATCTGTTGTCGTCAAAAGCCTTATACACCTGTCCACATCCCTAACTATCTCGTTAATTCTCAATTTTACACTTTGCAAATCTTTGGAATTTTCAATACTGTTGCTAATTTTCAGCATCTTATTACTTTCTTCCAAAGCAGCAATTATTTTTTTTTGTTGTTCTATAATTTGCTGCAATTTACCTTGTTCATTGAGTAAGTAAGTGTTTTTGTCTTGCTCTTCCTGATAAAGTTTGGCAAGCATTCTTGACTTATATTCAATGGCCGAAAGCAACATCTGTAAATTCTGCATCTCGTCAAAGTGCTCAAAAGTTTTGGCAAATTTACAAATTTTTATTGAGACATTTTTAAGCTTTCACTTTTTCGAACACAAATTTGCCAAAATCCTCAACATAAAATCTGTAAGGCCGTTCTGCATCTTCTTCTGCATAATCTATGCCAATTCTTTTCCCACAAACGATTTTCTCATTTGGTAAAAGTTCCGCAGTGTCCTCAATCCAAATGGAATCCGAAAGTAGAGAAATCTTATCGTGCGAACAATCAATTCCTAAGGCTTTGGTAACTTTCCCGGGGCCTATAAAATCGTTCAATTTGGCAGCCGGTTTTCCCACGCGAGCATTCATGGTTTCAATACCGTCGGTGGGGAAAATGCCCCGAATCAGAATGGCATGGGGAATATTTTCGACATTGGTTACCACATTGAAAAGCGCATGTACACCATAACACAAATACACATACGCCACTCCACCTTGAGAATACATGGTTTCGGTTCTTTTGGTGCGGCGCCCGTTATAAGCATGCGAAGCTTTGTCCGTAATTCCTGCATAGGCTTCGGTTTCCACAATAATACCTTTGGTTATTTTTCCCTGAAAGGAAGTACATAATTTCTTTCCCAACAAAGATTTTGCCAAAGCCACCACATCATCCGACAAATAAAATT
>JAVBMO010000103.1:0-9464 GCA_031552355.1 Bacteroidales bacterium
TCTTTATTACAAGCTGTTAATAAAACTGTGGCTGCTAAGCCTAAATACATGAGTTTTTTCATTTTTCGTTATTTTTTTAATTGTTATTTTTTGATTTTATTATTTGTGTTGATGTATTTTTTAATAATAAAAGCGTGTAGCCTTTTTAGAGTTACACGCTTTTAATAAATTGAAAATAAATATTTTATTTCAACTCGCTCGTCCATAGATTAATTGTTTATTTCTATCAATAGAATGTCGAAGGATTGGGTTTTTGATGGTTTTTTCTTCAACTAAATCTACTTTTCGATGAAAAATTTCTTCTAAATGAATTTTGAAATCCATATAGTTATCAAAATATTCTGGTAAATCCACATTTCCAAAAGTAACCAATATATCTATATCGCTGTCGTCTGTGCAGTTGCCTGTAGCAAATGATCCGAAAACATACAAAGAATCTATCTTGTATAAACTGCACAAGTGAACCAAATCTTGTAACTTATTTGCGATAATTTGATGCATAATCGATTGATTTTCTTTTCGCAAAAATACAAATTTTATATTAGAATACAAAAAAGGGCATAATGCTTTTCGTTTTAACGTGTAAGCTCGTATTTCAAAGAACTGATTTTATTTTCTTATTCTACATTTCTGTAAAATGATTGCACTAATTTTTAGTTACTCGAAAATTTTATTATTTATTGAATTTGAATGTAATCCCTAAAAAGAATGACCTTCCGCAACCAAGTAAACTTGATGAAAGATCTGCGTTTCCATGTCCGCTTCCGCCATTAGCGATACTGTTTTGAACCCAAGTAACATCAAAAATATTTTTCACGCCTGCAGCTATATCAAAATATTTGGTGATAGGGCGTGTAATGGTCAAATCCATCCAATTGTAGTTTTCCAATCCTGCCAAAACAAGGTTTCCGTTGTATTCGCGGTACTCTTGCCGTGCACCTGTAAATTTGTAGAAGAGATTGAAAGTCGCTACTTTAGTCCATTCGTAGGTAAGGCTCAACGAAATTTCGGGCGAATAGCAAAACTGTGTTTGAGATTCTTCAGCAAAAACTTCGTCTTCAAACAGATTGTTGTACCGTCCGACATAAGAGAAATTGAGTGAAGCTCTTAATTTTTTCCAAAATAAAGTATTTTCAAGGGTAAAGCCTAGTGTTCTGTATTTTCCTGTGTTATAATAAGTTTGCGTATTGGGTTCTGTAACCGAAGAAACCATCGTAATCCTGTCTTTGAAATCGTTGAAAAATCCTGATACACTGGAAGTAATCCGAACGTTGCTATTGTGTAGCGGACGCCAAACCCATGAAGCCATATAGCTGTCCGACGATTCTGCTTTCAAATCGGGATTGCCTTTTATCCAAAAACCACCACCGTTTACATGATAAAAAGTGTAGTACAATTCCTGCAAGGTCGGGGCACGAAAACCGCGTCCATACGATACACGAATATCCATTTTGTCGTTCAGTTTGAATTTGGTATTTATTGAAGGAATGGCTGTTGGTGCGTTGTAAACTGAATTGTAGGAAGAACGTACGCCCAAGCGGACATCCAACCATTTGATGGGCGAATATTCCGCAGAAAGAAACACAGCGCCATTATCTATTGTGGTGTGCTCTTGGTCAATTTTGTCGCCTGTGCCTTCGTTGTGCTGATACTCTAATCCGGCTTGCAAATTCAAGTTAGTCAAGGCTTTCCACACGGCGGTTGCCCGTGCAAACCAAACCGAATAATTCGATTGGTCTTCGGCATTTTCGCCTGTGGAAGGGTATTCTTCGCCTGTAGCAAAATTGATCACCGTACTTTCTTTGTCGCGTTCGTAATCTTGGTAAGAACCTGAAAACGAAAGTTTCGTACGATTATTTACCGTCCAGTTTCCTTGCAATTGATGTGTAAACCGGTTGGCTAAATAATTGACATCTGTAGCTTTGCGATTTTCAGGCACATCGCCTTTTTGTAAAATATCTTCGTTCAGGTAATCCAATCGGTACCCTATATCGTATTTGCTTTTGGCAATTCCGGCTTGAAATCCGCCCAAATATTGCGTTTTGGAAGGCCATTCTTTTTTACGCCCGGTCAAATTGCCCTGCCAGCCACCAAAGTCGTTACGAGTAAAACTCCCGCCTAAATATATTCCATTTTTGAAACCGTATTGGGCATTTACGCTTTCGATATGGTTTCCCTTGCCGTAAAAAGGTTGGTATTCATTCCCTAAGGTTTCTTCTTGAATACGTGCATTGAGGGAAAAATGATTGGTATCTTTCGCTCCGCCCTTTTTGGTGATAATATTAATAACACCTGCCAAAGCGTCGGTTCCGTAAGTTACCGACATAGGTCCTTCCACAATTTCAATACGCTCAATCGTATTGACATCTATCTGGCTAAGGCTTTGCTTTTTGCTTAACCGATCAATCATAGGAATACCGTCAATCAGTACTTTCACATTATTTCCGCTCATTCCCATAATTTCAAAGTCGGATTCGCCCAATGCTAAGTCGTTCGAGATACGTACGCCTATTTCAGTGTTCAACAACGATTCCACGCTATTGGGCGCCTTTTGTTCTATTTGTTCGGAATTAATTACGCGCACTTTATACACGGAATTATTTAATGATTGTGGAAAAAATTGGCCTGTAATTACCACTTCACCCAACTCCATGGCTTTTTCGATAATGGTTATATTGGGAAAATAATTAATAGTATCGGCTTTAATCGTCACCGGAAATTCTTGATTATGAGCCATAATCGAAAAAACGACCATGGTATAGTTTCCTGCCGGCGCTTCGAATGAAAATTTTCCTTTGGCGCCGGTCATGCTTCCGTAGTGGGTATTTTTCAGCATCACGGTAACAAATTCTGCCGGTTGTCCATCGGCAGTTTTTACTGTACCGGAAACAGTGGTTTTATTCTTTTGCGCAAAAGCAAAATTAAAAATAAATAATAGAAAGAATAGTAAAAGTATCTTTTTTTGCATGAAATCAAATTTAGTATTTTTTAGTTACACATAATGTGTAGATGTTGTTTCATATACAATTTGAAAAAGAGATATAATATGTAAAATATAAGACTTTTGCATTGTATTTTGGTTTGAAGTTTTGTGCAAAATTAGCCAATTTTAAAAAGCCGGTATGACGCAAAACGGAATATTATTGACGTAAAACGGAAAAATGATAATTATCTATACTGCAAAATAAAGTAAACGCCTGTGCATTTTGGATTGTACAGGCGTTTCTATTTTAAGTTTAATCTTTTATTGTTAATGCGTATGTCCTTCACTGTGTTCATGTTCACCATGATTACACTTTTGTTGTTTGATTTCCGGTGTTGGCTTTTTGCAACAAGCGGGTAATTTGGCGTAAGCCTTGGGATTTCCGGGAACATCATCAGCATCGTAACCCAGTTTGGCAATGGCTTCCCTGATTTTGTCCGGATTGGTTTTCTTGTCGTCATAGGTTACAGTAAGTACTTTTGTTTCTAAGTCTAATGAAAAAGTTTTTATGCCCTTTTCATAAGCCATAGCCTTTTCAATCTTTTCCTTGCACATCTCGCATTGTGCCGAAGTCTTTATTTTAATTTCTTTTACTTCTGCATGAGAAAGCCCTATGCTCAAAAAGCATACAACTGCTAAAGCCAAGAATTTTACACTTATTTTTTTCATGATACTTTATGGTTTCAGGATTAGTATGATATTTAACGATAAAAGTTTTGTTTTATTGGACATTATTTCACCGCCAGCAAAATCTGTTTGGCAACATCGCCTGTTACATTTCTATTTTCGCCATAAGCAACACCTGATTTATTGAAACGTTCGGCAATGATATCTATTGTTTCTTCGCCAATACCTGCTTCGGAAAGCCTTGTAGCCAAACCTAACGAGCGGAAAAATTCCTCTGTCTGGACAATAGTTTTTTCTATGCGTTCTTCGGTTGTACCTGCTGTAATACCCAAAACTCTTTCTCCATATTGCAAAATCTTGCTTTGTTTTTGGTCTTTCAAAACACGAAGAGTTCCGTTGAAAACAATGGCAAGCGAAGCCCCGTGAGTAATTCCGTGTAAAGCAGTCAATTCGTGGCCTATCATGTGGGTTGCCCAGTCTTCGGTTACACCCATAGCAATAAATCCGTTTAAACCCATGGTTGCCGAAAGCATGAAGTCGGCCATCAGGTCATAGTTTTTGGGGTTTTCCTTAATAAGAGGTGCAATTTCAATAATGCTTTGCAAAATACCTTCCGCCCAACGGTCCATCAAGCGCGATTGGCCTGTGGTGGTCATATATTGTTCCATTACATGGACAAAAACATCGGAAAGTCCGCATGCAATTTGGTGTGGGGGCAAAGAATAGGTTGCTTCCGGGTCAAGAATGGAAAATGTAGGGTAGAAACCGTGAAAAGCATATTTTTCTTTGGTCTCGCTACGCGAAATCACAGCACCATTATTCATTTCGGAACCTGTGGCGGGCAATGTCATTACCGAAGCAAAGGGAATACTTTCGGTAGCTTTCCCTTTCAGGACAATATCCCAAGCGTCGCCATCATAGCAAATGCCTGCTGCAATCAATTTGGTGCCATCGAGAACGGAACCACCGCCAACAGCAAGCAAAAAGTCTATATTATTTTCTTTTCCCAAGGCAATGGCTTTTCGCAAAGTCTCTACAGTGGGATTGGCTTCAATTCCCCAAAATTCAATAAAACCAATACCTTGCAAAGCCTCTGTAACTTGATTATAAATACCGTTTTGTTTTACGCTTCCCCCGCCGAAAGTAAGCATTATTTTTTTGCCTTGAGGAATCAATTTGGCAAGTTTTGCTATTTGTCCTTTGCCAAAGACCAACCGTGTTGGATTTTGAAATGAAAAGTTTCTCATAAAATTCGTAATTTCTAGTTAATAGCTTTGCAGGCTTTTTCGTAATCTGTTACTAATTTTTTCATGACTACGTCCACAGGTTGTACTTTTTGAATATCTGCTGAAATTTGGCCGATTTCCAATTCGCCATTATCCATATCGCCTTCAAACATGCCTTTTTTGGCACGGCCTTTTCCCAAAAGCGTTTTCAATTCTTCGGCAGAAGCGCCGGCCATTTCGGCTTTCATCACTTCGTCAAAGAAAAGGTTTTTGAGCAAGCGCACAGGAACTGTTTTTTTCATCATCAACAAGGTGTCGCCTTCTTTGGCATCTATTACTTTTTGTTTGAAAGCTTCGTGTGCCGAAGATTCTTCGGTGGTAGCAAAAAGCGACCCTATTTGAACCCCATCGGCCCCCAAGGCTTGGGCTGCCAAAATGGCTTCGCCTGAACCAATACCACCGGCTGCAATAACAGGAATACTGATGGCTTTCCGCACCAAAGGAATTAAAACCAAGGTGGTGGTTTCTTCGCGCCCGTTGTGGCCACCGGCTTCGAAGCCTTCGGCAACAATGGCATCTACACCGGCTTCGGCAGCTTTGCGGGCAAATTTGGTATTGGAAACCACATGCACCACAGTAATCCCTTTTTCTTTCAAAAACGATGTCCATGTGGAAGGATTGCCTGCCGATGTGAAAACAATTTTCACGCCTTTGTCCACAATAATTTGCATAATTTTATCAATTTCGGGGTAGAGCAGAGGGACATTTATGCCAAAAGGCTTGTCGGTAGCTTGTTTGCATTTGTCTATGTGTTCGGCTAAAACTTCGGGGTGCATAGACCCTGCGCCGATAAGGCCAAGCCCACCGGCATTGCTCACAGCCGAAGCCAAGCGCCAGCCGCTGCACCAAACCATTCCACCGGATATAATAGGATATTGTATGCCAAAAAGCTTTGAAATTTTGTTATTGCTGTTCATATAATATAAGTTTTAAAGTTTGTTTCGAATTTTGTCTGCATTGTCAAAAACAAAAGGGGCTATTTTTTCTATGGGTGAATATAAAAACGACTTTTCTTTGATTTCTTTTTTTAGAAAAAGTTCATTTTTATCGAAATAGTTAACGAAATAAATCAAAAGGCTCAAAACCAACGCTACTTTGAGAAGCCCGAAAACTGCGCCGAAAATATTATTAAACAGTCCTAAAGAGAGTGTTTTTACAATGTTTTCCAGCCATTTTCCTAAAAGGTAAAGGATTATAACCACTATAAAAAAAGTAATCACAAAAGCCAATATTTCAGCGTATTGCCCGGAAAGCCCGATTTGGCGGCCTACCATTTCCGAAAAATTGATAGACAAATAGGTCCCCAAGATCAAAGCAATCAAAAGGATTAATTCAATGATAAAACCTTTGGTAAACCCTTTGAACGCAAACCATGCAAGCGGAATAGCAAAAAGAATGTCTAAAAAATTCATGTATGGCCTAAATGCTAAGAAACCGCAAAGTTAAAAAGAATTGCGTCAATACACAAACGGTGAAATAAGGAAACATGTCAGATGAAGAAAACTATTCTGTAAATTTGCTTTTTTTGAATAGGTTACAATAGAATTGCATTTTTTTTATTTACTTTGCAAACTAAATAAGAGAGGAAAGGTTTTGTTCAGATCTTCTGAACCTCAATCATAAAACAAATTTTATGGAGCACAAATATTGCTATTATGAAGGAAATGCCATTCATTACCAAGATGAAGGGAAAGGTAATACTTTGGTACTTTTGCATGGGTTTATGAATTCATTAGATGTATGGTCGTCTTTTATATATTCTTTTATGCGTGATATGCGCGTGATTGCCATTGATTTACCGGGACATGGAAAAAGTGATTCCATTGAAGAAATCCACACCATGCCTTTGATGGCCGATATTGTGAAAGTGGTTTTAGATAAAGAAGGAATTGAAAGTTGCGTTATGCTGGGACATTCTATGGGGGGGTATGCAACTTTGGCATTTGCCAGACAATATCCTTATATGTTAAAAGGATTTGGCCTTTTGCATTCCCACGCCATGGTTGACGATGAAGAAACCTTGCAGAATCGTGAACGTTCATGCAATATTATTATGCAAAATCGTGCAAACTATGTGGTTAGCTTTATTCCAAATTTGTTTTATCCTGATAGTCGAAGTTTTCTTCAAAAGGAAATGGAATCGTTGAAAGAAGCTGCTTTAGAAATGAAATCCGAAGCCATTATTGCTGCGCAAAAGGGTATGGCGGCACGACAATCGAGTGTGGATATTTTGGAAAAAACAGAAACGCCTGTATTATTTGTTTTTGGGAAAAATGATTCCAGAATTCCTTTAGAGTTGGCTGTTTCACAAGCCATGTTGCCAAAGCATTCTGAAATTTTATTGTTGGACAAAGTTGCTCACATGTCGCATTTTGAAACTCGCGAAATTGTGAAAACAAGAGTTAGACAATTTGTGGAAAGTTGCTATACGCTGCAAAGAGAACCCGTTTTTATTATCAATTATTCCAAATTTCAGGATTTGGATTAGAAAAATAAATCTTCACCTTGTATTATTTGACAATTAAACCTAACAGATCCCAAATATGGTAGGTTTTTATAAGTGCAACTTGATAATTATTGGGTAAGTCAAATAAAGGAATCTATATGTCTTTTGGGATTTATGTAATAAAAAAAACGGGAATTATAAGCATAATCCCCGTTTTTTTTATGACTCCAAAAAACAATTATTTTCTGATTTCAATCAGCAATTCCAAAATTTTGATTGCACAATCGCTGATCATGCTTCCTGGGCCAAAAATGGCAGCAGCTCCGGCTTTGTACAAGTAATCATAATCTTGAGGCGGAATAACCCCACCAACAATTACCATGATGTCTTCTCTTCCCAATTTCTTTAATTCGGCAATTACTTGAGGAACCAAAGTTTTATGTCCGGCGGCCAAAGAAGAAACGCCCAAAACGTGGACGTCGTTTTCCACGGCTTGTTTTGCAGCTTCTTCCGGTGTTTGGAACAAAGGTCCCATATCCACATCAAAGCCTATATCTGCATAACCTGTAGCCACAACTTTAGCGCCACGGTCGTGTCCGTCTTGTCCCATTTTCGCAATCATGATACGTGGGCGGCGTCCTTCCAATTCTGCAAATTGATCTGCCAAGGCAGTTGCTTTTTTAAAGTCTTCGTTACCTTTCACTTCTGAACTATATACGTTTGAAATCAAGTTGATTTTGGCTTTGTAACGTCCGTAGATTTTTTCCAAAGCTGAAGAAATTTCGCCCAAAGAAGCTCTTTTTCTTGCCGCATCTATCGAAAGTTCCAAAAGATTTCCTTTGCCCGATTCTGCTGCCTTTGTCAAAACTTCCAAAGCGGCATCCACTTCGGCTTGGTTACGTTCGCTTTTCAATTTTTGCAAACGTTTGATTTGGGCTTCTCGAACAGCAGTGTTGTCCACTTCCAAAGTTTCAATTGGGTCTTCTTTTTCCAAACGGTATTTATTTACCCCAACAATGGTGTCGGTTCCGGCGTCAATGCGGGCTTGTTTGCGCGCAGCAGCTTCTTCGATACGCATTTTGGGTAATCCGCTTTCAATAGCCTTGGCCATACCGCCAAGCGATTCTATTTCTTCGATAAGCGCCCATGCCTTATGAGCTATTTCATGAGTCAAAGATTCTACATAATGAGAACCTGCCCATGGGTCAACCACGCGGCAAATATCTGTTTCTTCCTGCAAGTAAATTTGAGTATTACGCGCTATACGTGCCGAAAAGTCAGTAGGCAAAGCAATGGCTTCGTCCAAAGCGTTGGTGTGCAACGATTGTGTGTGTCCCAATGCTGAAGCCATGGCTTCAATACAAGTTCTTCCTACATTGTTGAAAGGATCTTGTTCTGTCAACGACCAACCTGAGGTTTGAGAGTGAGTTCTCAAAGCCAAAGATTTTGGGTTTTTCGGGTTGAATTGTTTTACGATTTTCGCCCATAACATACGCGCAGCACGCATTTTGGCAATTTCCATAAAATGGTTCCTCCCAATTGCCCAAAAGAATGACAAACGTGGTGCAAAATCGTCGATAGACATACCTGCATTTACACCGGCTCTCAAATATTCCAAACCGTCGGCCAAAGTATAGGCCAATTCTATGTCACAAGTGGCGCCGGCTTCCTGCATGTGGTAACCGGAAATGGAAATAGAGTTGAACTTGGGCATATTTTTGGAAGTAAATTCAAAAATATCGGAAATAATTCTCATGGAAGGAAGTGGCGGATAAATATAAGTATTACGCACCATAAATTCCTTCAAAATATCGTTTTGAATGGTTCCGCTCAATTGTTCCATAGGAACGCCTTGCTCTTCGGCGGCTATAATATAAAATGCTAAAATGGGAAGAACGGCGCCATTCATGGTCATTGACACAGACATTTTGTCCAACGGGATTTGGTCGAACAAAATTTTCATATCTAAAATAGAATCTACAGCCACACCCGCTTTACCCACATCGCCAACCACACGATTGTGGTCTGAGTCGTAACCGCGGTGGGTTGCCAAGTCGAAAGCTACTGAAAGCCCTTTTTGTCCGGCAGCAATATTTCTGCGGTAAAAGGCATTAGACTCTTC
>JAVBMO010000055.1:0-18665 GCA_031552355.1 Bacteroidales bacterium
TTTACTTTCCGATGCAGAACTTCCCAAAAATATTACCCAAAATTTCGTCATTAGACACTTCGCCAACAATACTTCCAATCTCGTGCAAAGCAGTGCGGATATGTGTCATCAGAAGGTCGAAAGGAATGTCGTTTTCCATGCCTTCCTTTACCAAAAGCACATTTTCCAACGCTACTTTCATAGATTGATAATGGCGTACATTGCTTACCAAAATCCTGTCTTTTTCAAAATCAATTCCGGCTGCAGTATTTAGATGTTGTTTCAGTAAATTTATATTTTCTCGGTTTTTTGCCGAAATAAAAAGTGTTTCAAAAGGCAAGCCGAGTTCCGTTTTATTTCCGGAAAGGTCTATTTTGTTGGCAACCAAAATTAATTTCTTCCCTAAAAAATCTATTTTTTGCTGCAAATCGTCAATTTCCTGACGAAGGGAAGCTGTGTCGTTGCTGTCGAGCAAATACAAAATGATTGTCGATTTTTCGGCGCTTTTGTAGGAACGTTCAATTCCGTAATTTTCAATAATATCCGAAGAATTGCGGATTCCGGCCGTGTCGATAAAACGGAACAGCGTTCCCTTGATATTCAAAGTGTCTTCGATGGTATCGCGTGTGGTTCCGGGAATGTCAGAAACAATGGCGCGTTCTTCGTTCAATAAGGCATTCAGTAAAGTTGATTTTCCCACATTGGGTTTCCCTAAAATGGCCACAGGAATCCCATTTTTTAAAGCATTGCCAAGGCTGAAAGTATCTATCAATTCTGTTAATTCGCTTTCCAGTGTTTCCAAAAGGACTTGCAATTCCGTGCGGCTGGCAAATTCGACCTCTTCGTCCGAAAAATCTAACTCCAATTCCAACAATGACGCCAAATCGACAAATTTTCGCCGCAAGTCTTTTATTTTCAAGGAATATCCGCCTTTGAGCTGTTCTACCGCCAAACGATGCGAACTTTTGGATTGCGAAGAAATCAAATCCGCCACGGCTTCTGTCTGCGACAAATCCATTTTGCCGTTCAAAAAAGCGCGCATGCTAAATTCCCCTGCTTCGGCCGGACGGGCGCCTTTTTCGCTCAAAACGTACAAAATCCGTTGCTGAATATAGGTAGAACCATGACAAGCAATTTCCACAATATCTTGTCCGGTATAGGATTTGGGCGCTTTAAAAAATGTAATCACCACATCATCAATAAATTCTTCTTGAAAAAACAAACTCCCAAAATAGGCTTTGTTTGGCTGCGCCGAAAACAATTTTTGTTCGCCTTTTTTATTTTTGAACAAAGAATCTACCATTTCAAGTGCTTTGTCGCCCGAAATACGAATAAGAGAAATAGCCGACATTCCCGCCGGTGTCGATAATGCAAATATGGTGTCTGTAGTATTTAGCATGATAAAAACTTTAAGAAGAAGGAATTATAAGTGCTCTATTAGATTTGATATACTTTTCCCAAATAAGATTCTAAATTTGAAGATTTGGCAATTTCTTTTAGACAGAATTCACAAAATTCACATGTTTTTGGCTGTTTGTTCATCATTCATCGCTCATCATTCATCGTTACAAAACATTTTCAACCAATGTTGTCATTTCCCCCAGTTTTCCCTGTCGAGGCTGCGAAAATGAATGGCTTCCGACAAATGCGAAGGCAAAATATCCGCACTTTGGTCAAGGTCGGCAATGGTGCGCGAAACCTTTAAAATACGGTCATAAGCACGTGCCGAAAGTCCTAATTTTTGAGTGGCTGTTTTCAACAGATTTTTAGACGTTTCGTCAATCCGGCAAATTTCTGTCAGCAGTTTTGAAGGTATTTGCGAATTGGCATAAATTCCCGAAACCTCTTTGAAACGTTCTTCCTGTATTTGACGTGCGGCGATTACTCTTTTGCGAATTTCCTTGCTGCTTTCCGACGGTTTGTGATCTACCAGTTCCTTGAAATTTACAGGCACGACTTCCACATGCAAATCAATCCTGTCGAGCAAAGGGCCTGAAATTTTATTCAAATATTTGCCCACAGCCCCCGGCGGACAAGTACATTCGGTCGTCGGATGGTTATAAAATCCACAGGGACAAGGATTCATAGCGGCCACCAACATAAAATTGGCAGGATATTCTGTCGAAACTTTCGCTCTGGAAATCATTACTTTGCGGTCTTCCATCGGCTGACGCAAAACCTCCAAAACAGTACGTTTAAATTCAGGCAATTCATCGAGGAAAAGCACTCCATTGTGTGCCAACGATATTTCACCGGGTTGCGGAATGGTACCTCCGCCCACCAAAGCCACATCGGAAATGGTGTGGTGTGGCGAACGAAACGGGCGCACAGAAATCAAAGAACTATGTTGGCGCACATTTCCGGCCACGGAATGTATTTTAGTAGTTTCCAACGCCTCGTGAAGATTCAACGGAGGAAGAATTGAAGGCAACCGTTTGGCCAACATGGTTTTTCCTGAGCCCGGAGGGCCTATCAAAATAGCATTATGTCCACCGGCTGCTGCAATTTCCAAAGCCCGTTTGATATTTTGCTGCCCTTTGACTTCCGCAAAATCAAATTCGTAATTTTCTATTTCGGAAAGGAACGTTTCCCGCGCATTGATATAGAATTTTTCCAGTTCGCCTTCGCCATTAAAAAAATCTATAACTTCTTTTATATTTTCTGCCCCAAAAACATCCAATTTGGCAACAATGGCGCCTTCTTTGGCATTTTGTTTGGGGACAATAATTCCCTTAAATCCTTGTTTTTGCGCTTCTATGGCTATCGGTAAAGTCCCTTTGATGGGTTGCAAACTTCCATCGAGGGAAAGTTCGCCCATGATGATGTATTGTCCAACTTCTTCCGATTTAATTTGTTCCGAAGCGGCCAAAATACCTACAGCCAACGTCAAATCATAAGCCGAACCTTCTTTGCGGATGTCGGCCGGTGCCAAATTAATAACAATTTTTCTTCCGGGAATGCGGTATCCATTATATTTCAACGCTGATTCAATGCGCTGCTGGCTTTCTTTCACTGCGCTGTCGGGCAAGCCTACCAAAGTAAAATTTACCCCCTGATCTACGCTCACTTCAACGGTAATTGTTATTGCGTTTACACCATAAATAGCACTTCCATAGGTCTTTACAAGCATGGCTCAAAGGTATAATTTCTCTAATACTTTTTCGTAAATTTTATCGGCTTTTTCAAGGTCGTGGCAGTAATAGTCGTAACTTTTGTTAAATTGTTCTTCTGTTACTCCATGTTTTTTGAAAACTTCCTGATAATAATTCTTCATTTCATCTACTTTCAATGGGGTTCCTTCTTGACGAACAGAAGACTCCACCAAGTAACAATCTGTAAGAATTTCAACCATTTGTTTTTCGGGCAAAAGAAAATCCGGCTCTTGCTTGTTTGCACAAGAAATGCAAAATATAAAAGCGGCAAAACAATAAAAAATTATTTTTTTGAACATGTAATCAGTTTAGTCTTAGACTACAAAAATAGAGATTTTTTTGCAGAAAGGACACTTTTGCAGTATTTTTATTACAAAAACCGTCTCCGCGTTTTTTGTCTTCCGCCATCTAACCGATACATTCTGATAGCTCTTTCAATGAAAAGAGTGAAAGCAAGTGCAATGAAAAGTTCTACAAAAACAATTCTGTAAAAGCCGTAGTTTCTCATCAGAACGGCAACCACAATGAATACTACTGTCAAAAGGATTAAAACGGCAGAAGCGCTTTTGTGCGCAAACCCCAATTCCAAAAGTTTGTGGTGCAAATGGTTTTTGTCCGGCCTGAAAGGCGATTTTTTGTTGAAGATACGAATAGCGAAAACACGCGCCGTATCGAATAAAGGCAACATAAGAACACCTATTGTAATGGCAGGTGAATATGGCAAATAAAAAACATCATCTCTTGGAATAATATTGGCTTGATTAAATTCAATGGCCATCACTGAAATCAAAAATCCAAGAAGCAAAGCCCCTGTGTCGCCCATAAAAAGTTTGAACCGGACTCCCCAAACATTGAAAATGAAAAAAGGAATCAGAGCGCCGCAAAGGGCAAAACATAGTATGTAAAAGGGTTCATCGCCAATGGCATAGAAATACAATCCAAAGAAAAGACTGATGACAAAATTGACCCCCGAAGCCAAACCATCAATACCGTCAATCAGATTCATACAGTTGATAATTCCCACCATGATAAGGATGGTCAAAGGAAGGCTTATTAGATAATGTATTTCGTGGATTCCAAAAAAACCGTGTAAATCAGTGAGTCTCACATCGCCAAAAAAAACAAGTGTTGCCACAATAGCAAACTCATTTATCAATTTTTTCCGGGGCGAAATGGTCAACATGTCGTCATAAAACCCAATGGCAACCATAAAAAAACTGCCAAACAAAATATATTGAAGTTTCGAGAAATTTTCGGGCGAAACAAAAATAAATGCACTGGCAATGAAGCCCACAAAAATGGATAAACCTCCTAAATTGGGGACACTTCCGGCATGCGAAGTCCTTACACTTGGTTTGTCAACCAAATTCTTTTTACGGGCAATCATTACCGCAATGGGAAGCACATAAAAAGACACCAAAAAAGCAACAAGAGGAGCAAAAAGAACATTAAACTGGTAAAAAGAATTCCTCAGAAGAGTTGCTACTTCCATGATTTTTTTGTTACGATAAATAAAATTATAACAACCTGTAAAAAACTGAACAAAAATAATGGTATCTTTGTTCACTTTTTAAGTAATTTATCCTTTTGGTAAGAAAAGGTTAAAATTATTGCAAAGTTATAAAATAATCTTCATGAATCCCGAACTTGAGAAAATAAAGACACAAAAAAGAGTAAAAAAGCTGCTTCTCCGCACGTTACTTTTCCTAATGCTTTTTTCTTCCTTTTTCCTGATTTCTTCCCAAGTGAAATTTCTTCAGTCTTATTCAAAAATTGAAGAATCTTTTTTCCGCCTAAAGCTTTTTGACGCCATCAAAGAAGTAAAATTTATTACGGAAGGGCAACGACAAAAAATTGATGCAAATCCTGATACATTTCCTATCTATTTTGACAAAGAACTCAGGAATGTGTTGGCAAAAAACGGCATTTCGGAAATGCCTGTATACAAATTGCAGGTTGTTTCTTCTAAAAAAATCCTTTGCACAAATGATAAAGGTATTTACAAAAAAGATCTATTGGAGTCAGAATATATTTTTATTGACAAATCACCCAATTTGATGCCAAATGAGGAACTTTCGTTGGTTTTATATTTCCCCAAAAAGCAAGACCTTTTAACCAAAGAAAGCCGAACACATCTTATTCTTTCAGCTATTTTCATCATTATCATATCCAGCGGGTTTGTTTATGCTATTCATATCATTTTCAAACAAAAGCACCTTTCCAAAATGAAAAATGATTTCATTGACAATATTACTCATGAAATCAAAACGCCTATTTCTACAATTTCTTTAGTTTGCGAAATTTTGTCTGACAGTAAAACCACCAAGCCTTTCCCTCAGGAGCAATACCTCAAAATTATTGCCGATGAAAATAAACGCCTTCAAAATATGGTTGAACAATTGTTGCAACAAGCAAAATTAGAAGAAGGCAGTCTGTCGCTCAGTTTGGAAGAAATAGATATGCACGAAATTATTCAGAAAGCGGTCAAAACGGTAGAATTGAGTATAGAACACAGAAATGGGAAAATCTATCAAAATTTGGAAGCAGAAAAAGCTTTTGTTTTTGGTGACAAAATCCACCTAACAAATGTGATTTACAATTTGTTAGATAATGCAAGCAAATATTCTGAAAATGCGCCGATAATCAACATCGGTACAAAAAATATAGACTCTAGAATTGTCATTTGCGTTGAAGACAATGGAATAGGTATTAGTAAACATGATCAGGATAAGATTTTTGAAAAATTTTACCGTGTATCTACCGGAAATGTCCACAATGTGAAGGGCTATGGCATTGGTCTGAGCTATGTAAAACAAATTATTGCTTTGCACAAAGGTTCAATTTCCTTGAAAAGCGAACTTAAAAAAGGTTCTGTTTTTTGTATCTATTTGCCTGTCAGCACAAAAGAAATACAGAAAAAATCATAGAATTCTTGTGATGTTCACAAAAAAAAACGAACTTTGCAAGCCTATGAAAACCTATTTTTAGTAGGTTTGAAAATAGAACCTCTTTCTTAAAATAAAAATCAAAAATGAAAATAGCAATTGTAGGAACTGGATACGTGGGTTTGGTTACCGGAACATGCTTTGCCGAGGTAGGTATTGATGTTACTTGTGTAGATATTGACGAAAAGAAAATAGAAAACCTGAAAAAGGGAATTATTCCTATTTATGAACCCGGGTTAGAAGAGCTTGTACTGAACACCGTGCAGGCAGGAAGACTTCATTTTACAACACAATTAACAGATTGTTTGGATGAGGCCGAAGTTATTTTTTCGGCCGTTGGAACTCCGCCAGGCGAGGACGGAAGCGCCGATTTGAAATATGTGTTGGATGTGGCCAGAACTGTAGGAAAGCACATGACAAAATATGTGTTGGTCGTAACTAAAAGCACTGTGCCTGTGGGAACCGCGCAAAAAGTACGTAACGCCATTCAGGAAGAATTGGATAAACGAGGCCTCGCCATACCTTTCGATGTGGCGTCAAATCCTGAATTTTTGAAAGAAGGGGCTGCCGTTCGCGATTTCATGTATCCCGAGCGCGTGGTTGTTGGCGTTGAATCCCAAAAAGCGGAAGATATTCTGAGAAAACTTTACCATCCGTTTTTGTTAAATAATTTCCCTGTTGTTTTTATGGACATCCCCTCCGCAGAAATGACCAAATACGCTGCCAATGCCATGTTGGCAACACGCATAAGCTTTATGAACGATATTGCCAATTTGTGCGAAATTGTTGGCGCAGATGTAAATATGGTACGTCAGGGAATTGGTTCCGACAGCCGCATTGGAAGCAAGTTTTTGTATCCCGGCTGTGGTTATGGCGGGTCGTGTTTCCCAAAAGATGTGAAAGCTTTGGCGAAAACCGCCCGTGAAAACGGTTATCAATTGCGGGTTATCGAAGCAGTGGAAGAAGTCAATGAGCTTCAAAAGAAGGTTCTTTTCAAAAAACTCTCTGCATTTTACAATGGCGATTTGACAGGAAAAACCATTGCCCTTTGGGGACTTTCTTTCAAACCCGAAACCGACGACATGCGCGAAGCTCCGGCATTGTCATTGATTGACAGTTTGCTGGATGCAGGCGCCAAAGTAAAAGCTTACGATCCTGTTGCCATTCCCGAAGCGAAACACCGTATTGGCGACAGCATAGAGTACAGTGAAAACATGTACGATGCCGTTAAAAATGCCGATGCTCTTTTGTTGGTTACCGAATGGAAAGAATTCCGTATTCCCGATTGGAATTTAGTAAAAACAAGCTTGAAAAAACCGTTGGTAATTGACGGCCGCAATATTTACAGCAAGCAAGAAATGGAAGAAGCAGGTTTTAAATACATGTGTATAGGAAGAAAATAATATGACACGAAAAAGAATTTTGGTTACTGGTGGTGCCGGATTTTTAGGCTCACACCTTTGTGAAAGGCTTTTGAAAGATGGCCATGATGTTATCTGCATGGATAACTATTTTACCGGAAGAAAAGAAAATATTGTTCATCTACTTGGTAATCATTTTTTTGAATTGGTACGGCATGATGTTACCTCACCTTATTTTGCAGAAGTTGACCAAATTTATAATTTGGCTTGTCCTGCCTCACCCATTCATTATCAATACAATCCCATTAAAACGGTAAAAACCTCCGTGATGGGCGCCATTAATATGTTGGGGTTGGCAAAACGTGTAAGAGCCACCATTTTGCAAGCTTCTACAAGTGAAGTTTATGGCGACCCTACGGTTCATCCTCAACAGGAATCTTACTGGGGAAATGTGAATCCCATTGGAATCCGTTCCTGCTACGATGAAGGAAAACGTTGCGCTGAAACCTTGTTTATGGATTATCACCGCCAAAACGATGTGGATATAAAAATTGTCCGTATTTTTAATACTTACGGACCACGTATGCATCCCAACGATGGTCGTGTGGTTTCCAATTTCATAATGCAAGCGCTGAAGGGCGAAGATATTACCATTTACGGCGACGGAAGTCAAACCCGTTCATTTCAATATGTCGATGATTTGGTGGAAGCCATGGTTCGCATGATGAATACACCAAAAGGTTTTGTAGGACCTGTAAACACAGGAAATCCTAATGAATTTACCATTTTGGAATTGGCTGAAAAAGTAATAGAATTGACCAATTCTTCTTCAAAAATCATTCGAATGCCACTCCCCTCTGATGACCCTAAACAACGCCAGCCGGATATTTCTTTGGCAAAAGAAGTCCTGAAATGGGAACCTAAAATCCAACTGAACGAAGGCTTGGTAAAAACGATAGAATACTTTAAAAAATATTGTTGAAAAGAAAAGGCTGAATTTTTGAAAAAATTCAGCCTTTTCTTTTCTATCTTTCTAAAATCGTCATGATTAAAATTCTAATAAAATAGTATTTATTTCGGAAAGACTTGTATCTTTGGCTCAGAAAATACCCAGTGGACAAAATGTACTTGATTTACTGATATTGTTGAATATTCGTTTTATATACAAATTTTAATCCGTATGAAAAATTTATTCTTGTTAGGATTTTGTTCTCTTGTGGCAATTTTATATTGTAATTCAGGTTATTCACAAACAAGCGAAATTTTGCCCGGCGATCTAACTTTACTTAGATATGGTGATCGTATAACAGTGCAAAGTAACGTAGAAAGCTATACATGGACTTTAACAGTAACTGGGGGGAAAGACAAAGCAACTGATTCTACTGTCTATTACGTTGATTGTCTTGGGCAAACAAAATCGCCTGTTTCTAAATCCAAATTGGCTGCTACAATAAAGCAAACCGTTGAACAAACCGGAGTGGGTGTTATTTTTGTCGGATTGGTAAAAAGAATTGCTTGCATAGTCTATATGGATGTCTGCGAACATTATAGCCTGAAAGTTGAAGATACAATTGGTTGTGATGAAATCAATTATTAATGACGCAGAAAGTTTTTCAAATTCTTTCTTCTTTCAAAAAATCCCTATCTTTGCATTAACAATTTTGTTAAATATTTTTGTTAGACCATTTTGTTTGTATGACTGAAAATGAGATTTCAACCGAACAGCGGGTTTTAAAAGCAGCCGAAACCGTATTTCTGAAAAAGGGGTTTGCAGGGGCAAAAACCACAGAAATTGCCAAAGAAGCGGGCGTAAACCATGCTATGCTTCACTATTATTTCAGAAATAAAGAGAATTTGTTTGATACAGTTTTCCAAAAGCAAGCGAATCTTTTGGCCAACTCATTTCTACACACTTTTGAAGAAAATTTGCCTTTTTTAGAAAAAATAAGAAAAGGCATTGAAGACCATTTCAATTTAATTGCCCAAAATCCCAAATTACCATTTTTCATTTTCAACGAAATTTTGAACGATGACAAGCGGAGAGAAATATTTTTTGCGGCACTATTGCCGAAAGCAGCCATTATCCTTAATAAATTGCAAAACACCATTGATGAGGAAGCCGGCAAAGGAAGCATCAAACCAACGCTCGCCATTGATTTAATGATGAACATCATGGCGTTGAATACTTTTGTTTTTATGGCCCAACCGGTTATAAGCCGAATTACCCATAATAAGGAACCTGATTTTAACCGAATTCTTGAACAACGCAAAGTAAATAATGTAAATTTGATTCTAAGTAGCCTAAAAGTTTGTTGATTCTTTAAAATATTTCAAAATATTCTGCCGTATGCAAAAAATGTTTTTTAGTTTTCTTCTTTTTTGTGCAGCCGTTTTCCCATTGTCTGCACAAAGTATAACGCTTGACAGTTGTCAAATAAAAGCGCGTAACAATTATCCTTTGATAAAACGTTTTTCCCTGATTGAACAGTCGCATGAATACAATTTGAGCAATGCCAACAGGGCTTATTTACCGCAACTATCCTTGTTGGCACGGGCTACTTATCAGTCTGATGTAACCAAAATTCCAATTCCAGAACCTTTTTCACAACTCATGGATATTCCTGAATTGAAAAAAGACCAATATAATGCGGCATTGGAACTTACTCAGGTGATTTGGGACGGCGGTAATATTTCCTCGCACAAAAAAATGGCCGATGCCAGTTCAGAAGTGGAAAAACAACAAGCCGAAGTCGATTTGTATGCTTTGCGCCAACGGGTAAATCAATTGTTTTTCGGCATTCTTTTATTAAACGAACAACTGAAACAAAATGATTTGTTCAACAAAGAACTGCAACGCAATTACGACATGATTTCCAGCTATATGCAAAACGGATTGGCCAATCAAGCCGATTTGGACGCTGTGAAAATAGAACAACTGAACAACAATCAAAATAAAATAAAAATCATTGAAAGCCGCAAAGCTTATATCGAAATGTTAGGCTATTTGATTGGCGAGCCTTTGAACGAAAATACTTCTTTTGAAAAGCCTTCCGGCGAAGTGGAAATCTCAAAAAACATTCAACGTCCTGAACTACAATTATTCTCTGCGCAAACTTCTTTGTTTGAAGCACAAAACAAACTGATTACTGCAAACAACATGCCCACATTAGGTTTGTTTGTGCAAGGCGGCTATGGACGCCCGGCGTTGAACATGCTAAGCCCCGATTTTGATTTCTACTACATTGGCGGCGTACGTTTGCAATGGAATCTCAGCAATTTTTATACGCAAAGCAACAACCGTAAAAAAATAAAAGTAAACCAAAATTTGGTGGAAACACAAAAGGAAACATTTCTTTTCAATACCAATTTGCAAGTTTCGCAAGAAAGCCGCGAAATCGACAAAATCAAAGGGTTAATGGCTTATGATGATGAAATTATTGCCCTACGCAAGAATGTAAAAATCTCTGCTGAAGCCAAAGTTGCCAATGGCACGCTTTCTGTCATAGAATTTTTGCGCGAAGTGAATGCCGAAAATATGGCAAAGCAAAGCAAAATCCTGCACGAAATTGAATTGCTGAATGCCATTTATGAGCTAAAGAATACAGTAAATAATTAAAATGAATTAACAACTAAATAATTGAGGAAAATCCAAAAAATATGAAACAATTTATTTTATTCATAACTGCAGTTTGCATTTTTGCAGCTTGCGGAAACAATAACAACAATTACGACGCTTCGGGTGTGTTCGAAGCCACCGAAATTATGGTTTCGGCACAAGGGAACGGCCAATTGATGAAATTCGATGTTGAAGAAGGAAAGCAGGTTCAAGAAGGCGAACAATTAGGTTTTATCGACACCGTTCAGTTGTATTTGCGAAAAGAGCAATTGCAAGAAAGTGTGAAAGCGGTAAACACTCGCCGTCCCGACATTTCCACGCAAATTGCAGCTACCGAACAACAAATTATTATCGCCAAAAACGAGCAAAAACGTTTTGAGAATTTGGTAAAAGCCAATGCCGCCAACCAAAAGCAGTTGGACGACATTAAAGCTCAGGTTTTGGTGTTGGAAAAACAATTGGCAGCACAAAAATCGAGCCTCGAAAAAGCCAGCAAAGGGACTTCTGAAGAGAGTTCCGCCATGGGAATACAAATAGCACAAATTGAAGACCAGTTGGAAAAGTGCCGGATTTTGAGTCCTGCAAACGGAACCGTATTGGCAAAATATGCCGAACAGGGCGAGTTGGCTTCCATCGGTAAACCGCTGTTCAAAGTGGCTGATTTGGAAACTGTTTTCTTGCGCGCTTATTTTACTTCAGACCAGTTAAGCCAAATGAAACTTGGACAAAAAGTTACTGCTTTCGCCGATTTTGGGAAAAAGAAAAAGGAATACGCAGGAACTTTGGTTTGGATTTCGGACAAATCGGAATTTACGCCCAAAACCATTCAAACCAAAGACGAACGCGCCAATTTGGTTTATGCCGTAAAAATAGCCGTAAAAAACGATGGATATCTGAAAATTGGCATGTACGGCGAAGTGAAATTAACAGAAAACTGAGGATTTTAAAAAATAAATACGCTAAAAATTCTGTCCGCAAAGCAGGCAAATATGAATAACCACGGGTAAAAGCCGTGGAAGAGAAAGCGAAAATAAAATCTCGTCCCCGAAAGGGGCGAATACCAATAAACAAACTATGTCAAGTTACCGTCAAATTCTATATCATATTGTATTTCGCACTAAGGATAGCGGTAAAACTTTGTCCCTTGAACAATCGGATGAATTGTATAAGTACATCTGGGGGATTGTAAAGAATAAAAATTGCACACTTTACCGTATCAATGGAATGGAAGAGCATATCCATATACTTACCGATTTACACCCAAGTATTGCATTGGCAGATTTTATACGAGATATAAAAACGGCTTCATCTCAATGGCTAAAAGCACATACAGCTTTCCCCAATTTCGAAGGATGGGCGACAGGTTATGCTGCTTTGACCTATGCATGGCGTGACAAAGACATGATTATTAGCTATATAAAAAATCAACGAGAACACCATAAATCCTTTTCTTTTGTGGATGAATACCGAAAAATATTGGAAGAATATGGAATTATTATTGATGAAAAATATTTCCCTTGATATTCGCCCGCTTTGCGGACGAGATGCAGGACTGTACTTATCCCCGTGTGTTTCACACACGGTTATTCAAATTCAGTCCCTTCGGGACAAATAGTTAATAAAAAACACAATTATTGATATGAAAACAACCGGAATAGACCCTCGCATACAAGCCCTGTTTTCCAAAAATTGGTTGGCAAATGGGAGCCATCATCTTCGTTAATAATAAAACCGACGAATTGTGACGAAGCAAAATTAACAGAAATTATAATCAGAGAAAACATTATGCAAACAACGCCTAAACCCAAAACTGTTGACGAATATATGGCTCTTTTTCCTCAGAATGTGAGGGATTTGTTGGGAACTTTCCGGATTGTAGTTTTGGAAACAGCGCCCGAAGCCCAAGAGTATATCGGCTACGAAATGCCGGCGTACAAATTGTATGGCCGCGTACTGATTTATTTTGCAGGCTTTTCCAAACATGTAAGCTTATTTCCAGGGCCTCAAGCCATTCTTGCATTTAAGGAAGAACTAACAGGCTACAAAACTTCCGGCGGAACCATCCGTTTCCCTCTCGACAAAACTCTTCCCGTAGATTTGGTGAAAAGAATTATTGAATTTAGAATGAAAGAAAATTCAGAAAAAACAAAAAAGAAAAGTTAAAAATGTCCGACTTATTTTTAGACCAACATTTTGAAAAAATAAATTTCACCGAAAATCCTTTGACAAAAGGTGAGTACGAAAATTGCATTTTCAAAAATTGCGATTTTTCGAATGCAGATTTATCCGGTTTTCAGTTTACAAATTGCCGGTTTACGGGATGTAATCTGAGTTTATCGAAATTGAAAAAAACGGCGTTTCGCGATATTTCTTTCAGCGATTGTAAAATGTTAGGACTTCATTTTGAACACTGCAACGATTTTGGATTGGCTTTTCGTTTCGAAAACTGCCTATTGAATCATGCTTCTTTTTACGGAATGAAAATTAAGAAAACCATTTTTAAAAATACACAGTTGCAAGAAACTGATTTTGTGGATGCAGACTTGACGAGCGTTTGTTTCGACAATTGTGATTTATTAGGGGCAATGTTCGAAAATACAATCCTCGAAAAAGCCGATTTCAGAACAGCCTATAATTATTCCATCAATCCGGAAATGAACAGAATGAAGCAGGCAAAATTTTCATTGCAGGGCATTCCCGGACTCTTGAACAAATATCATATTGAAATTGAACAATGATAGATAATCCCCACCTTGTGTTGGGAAATAAAAATAGAATGGAAATTCGAATTGAAAATATTGAATCCAAACGGTTGATTGGGAAGAAAATAACCCTATCGTTGTCTGATAATAAGACTGTTGAGTTGTGGCAAAGTTTTATGCCTCGGCGAAAAGAAATTAAAAATGCTATTGGAACGGAATTGTATTCCGTGCAAAACTATGATTCCATGTATTTTGCGGATTTCAACCCAAGCAAAACATTTGAGAAATGGGCAGCAGTAGAAGTAGCAGATTTAGATTTTATCCCAGAGGGAATGGACAGTTTTACGTTGCCGGAAGGGCAATATGCTGTTTTTCACTATAAAGGATTAAGTTCCGACAATCGTATTTTTCAATATATTTTCGGAACTTGGCTGCCAAAGTCCGGCTATGAATTGGATAATCGCCCGCATTTTGAAGTTTTGGGCGAAAAATATAAAAACGATGACGCCAATTCCGAGGAAGAAATTTGGATACCAATAAAAAAGAAAATTTAGAGTGATGAAACCCGTTTCAGTTCAAAATATCAGCAAAAAATACGGACAAACCGAAGCCCTGAAAGACATTTCATTTGAGGTTGAAAAAGGCGAAATCTTTGGTATTATTGGTCCCGATGGCGCCGGAAAAACCACACTTTTCCGCATTTTGACAACTTTACTGCTTGCCAATACCGGAACGGCTTTTGTCAATGGGTTGGATGTGGTGAAAGATTATAAAAAAGTCCGCCGGATTGTGGGCTACATGCCCGGACGTTTTTCGTTGTATCAGGATTTAACTGTGGAAGAAAATTTGAACTTTTTTGCAACAGTTTTCAATACCACGGTTGAAGAAAATTACGATTTAATCAAAGACATTTATTGCCAGATAGAACCTTTTAAAAAACGTCGGGCAGGAAAATTGTCGGGCGGAATGAAACAAAAGTTAGCATTGAGTTGTGCACTGATTCACAAACCTATAGTACTATTTTTGGACGAACCGACTACAGGCGTTGATCCGGTTTCTCGCAAGGAATTTTGGGAAATGCTCAAAAAACTCAAACAGCAGGGAATTACCATTTTGGTTTCTACACCTTATATGGACGAAGCTTCGCTTTGCGACCGCATTGCCCTGATTCAGCAAGGCCGGTTTTTGCAAATCGACACACCGCAGAACATTGTCAATCAATTTACTGAAACACTTTGGGCTGTACAAAGTAATCAAATGTCGAAATTGCTTAAAGATTTGCGAAATAATCCAATGGTTAAATCCTGTTTCTCTTTTGGCGATGTGCACCATGTAACAATTAATAATGAAAAATTAATAATGAAAAATGAAAAATCAGTTTTTCAAGAATATTTGGAAGAATTGGGGCATAAAGATATTCAGATCGAAATCATAAAACCCGGCATTGAAGACTGTTTTATGCAATTGACATCGAAAAATATGTAAATAAATATTTATACGGATTATTTTTGTGGAAAAATTATTCAAACATACGGATTCTCAATTTTCAATTGAAGCGGAAAATCTAACCAAACGATTCGGCAATTTTACGGCAGTGGACCATATTTCATTCAACGTGGAAAAGGGCGAAATTTTCGGATTTTTGGGCGCTAACGGCGCAGGGAAAACCACCGCCATGCGGATGCTTTGCGGATTGAGTAAACCTACTTCAGGAAATGGTTTTGTTGCCGGTTTCGACATTGAAAAACAATCGGAAAAGGTAAAGAAAAATATTGGCTACATGAGCCAAAAATTTTCATTATACGAAGATCTGAAAGTTTGGGAAAATATCCGTTTGTTCGGAGGAATTTACGGACTAAAAATCAAAGAAATAGAAGAGAAGACAAATGCCTTGCTATATCAACTGAATTTTGAAGGCCAACGAAACAAATTGGTAAAGGAACTACCCTTGGGTTTGAAGCAGAAACTATCGTTTTCGATTGCCGTTTTTCACGAACCAAAAATTGTATTTTTGGACGAACCTACAGGTGGCGTTGACCCTGCCACACGGCGACAGTTTTGGGAACTGATTTATGATGCTGCCGATCGTGGGATAACCGTTTTTGTAACAACACATTACATGGATGAAGCCGAATACTGCAACCGCGTTTCTATTATGGTGGATGGACGTATCGAAGCCTTGGACACGCCCAAAAATCTTCGACAACAATTCAATGCTCAAAACATGGATGAGGTTTTTCATCAATTGGCAAGAAAAGCAACAAGAATTGATAATTAATTAATAATGAGTAACTAATAATTAAAAATGAAAGAGAATACCATAAAAATAAAATCCTATGAATTTGCTTTAAGAATTATTAAAGCCTATCAATATTTGAGTAAAGAACAAAAAGAATTTGTATTGTCAAAACAAATGCTGCGAAGTGGAACTTCAATCGGGGCAATGGTTCGTGAATCAGAATATGCTCAATCAAAAGCTGACTTTATACACAAATTGAGTGTCGCTTTAAAGGAAGCTAATGAAACCGAATATTGGCTTATGTTGCTGAAAGACAGTTCATATATTGATGAAAAATGTTTTCAATCAATAGAAAAAGATTGTATTGAATTAATAAAACTGCTCACAAGTATCATAAATACCTCGAAATCAAATTAATTATTCATTATTAATTATTAATTGATGACTCAATTCGTAAGTTTTATACGGAAGGAATTTCTGCATATTTTTCGCGACAGGCGAACGATGTTGATATTGCTAGGAATGCCTATTGTGCAAATTCTCATTTTCGGATTTGCCATTACCACCGAAGTAAAAAATGTTCCCATCGCCTTTTTGGACTTTTCCAAAGATGAATCGACACAGCAGATTATTCAGAAATTTGCTGCCAACGAATACTTCTACATTGCAGAAACGCCTCATTCTTACGAAGAGGCCAATCAACTTTTCAAGGAAGGGAAAATTTCTATGGCTGTGGTTTTCGGCAGCCACTTCAACGAAAATCTGATTCATTTGGGGCATGCACCCATACAACTGATTGCCGATGCCACCGATCCCAACACAGCCAAAACCGCAACAGGCTACGCCACAAATATCATCAGCACCTATCAACAGGAACTTTTATCGCAATACAAAATTCCCGGACAAATTGTTCCCGAAGTACGCATGCTTTATAATCCGCAATTGAAAGGAGCGTACAATTTTGTCCCCGGTGTCATGGGGCTCATTCTGATGCTGATTTGCGCCATGATGACATCCTTTGCCCTTGTTCGGGAAAAAGAAATGGGCACTATGGAAATCCTTTTGGCATCGCCTATGAGGCCGCTTTATGTCATTTTGTCGAAAGCCATCCCCTACGCACTTTTGTCGTGTGTAAATTTGGCGACCATTCTTTTGCTTTCGGTCTATGTCATTCATGTGCCTGTGGTTGGAAACCTTGGATGGTTATTGCTTTTGTCTTTTATTTTTATTGTTACGGCTTTAGCTTTGGGACTTCTGATTTCTACCGTTGCCAACAACCAGGTGTCGGCCATGCTTATTTCCGGTATGTTAATGATGATTCCTGTTATGTTGCTGTCTGGCATGATTTTTCCCATAGAAAATATGCCTTTGATTTTGCAATGGCTTTCACATATTATTCCGGCCCGTTGGTATATTTCCGGTGTCAGGAAAATCATGATAGAAGGCTTGCCCATTACCATGGTTTACAAGGAATTTTTAATCCTTTTGGGAATGGCTCTCTTTTTGATTTTTGTAAGCCTCAAGAAATTTAAAGTACGATTGGAATAATAAAGAATTACGATTATTTTTCATTTTTCACTATTCATTTTTAATTTAAAAAAGAATGTTACGATTTTTAATAGAAAAGGAATTTAAACAAATTTCGCGGAATCCGTTTTTGCCGAAAATGATTATTCTTTTCCCTTTGGCGGTGATGTTGGTCTTTCCGTGGGCGGTAAATCTCGATATTAAAAATGTCCGCATCAGCCTTGTGGACAAAGACCAAAGTACTTATTCTCACAATTTGGTGGAAAAACTTCGGCAATCGAAATATTTTTTGCTTACCGACATTTCGCAAAGCTATGAACAGGCGCTCACTGCCATTGAAAAAGACAAAGCCGACCTTATTTTAGAAATTGAACCCGGGTTTGAGAAAAATTTAATCAAAAGCGAAGGAAGCAAAGTGCTTATTTCAGCCAATGCCGTTAATGGGGTAAAAGCCGGATTGGGCAGTTCTTATCTGGGAATGATTTTGCAGGATTTTTCCGCCGATATCAACAAAAAAAATCTGCAAGCGACATTGTCTTCGCTGGCTATCCCCAAAATTGAAATTATTCCCCAAAACCGCTTCAATCCGCATTTGGACTATAAAACATTTATTGTCCCGGCTTTGGTGGTTATGCTCTTGACCATGATTTGCGGATTTTTACCGGCCTTGAACATTGTCGGCGAAAAGGAAAACGGCACCATTGAACAGATAAATGTAACTCCTGTGCCAAAATTTGTTTTTATCCTTGGGAAGCTAATTCCTTACTGGATTATAGGATTTGTTATCCTTTCCATTTCGTTGGGGTTGGCGGCTTTGATTTATGGCATTTTCCCTGCCGGAAACCTTTTGGTTATTTACCTGTTTGCCACCATCTACATATTAGTGGTTTCGGGCTTTGGGCTGGTTATTTCCAATCATTCAAGCACTTTGCAACAAGCCATGTTTTTGATGTTTTTCTTTATGCTGGTTTTTATCCTTATCAGCGGATTATTTACGCCCATCAGCAGCATGCCCGGCTGGGCGCAAAATATTGCAGCGTTTAATCCATTGAAATATTTTATGATTGTTATGCGAGGCGTTTACCTCAAAGGAAGCGACATCCTTTCTTTAATCCCGACATTGTTGACATTATTGGGTTTTGCT
>JAVBMO010000145.1:0-7157 GCA_031552355.1 Bacteroidales bacterium
GGCGAAGAACTTCCAAAGGCTTTTGCCATTTTGGATCCCAAACGGGCTGACTGTTCTTATCCATACAAAGACCTTTCCGGCTGTGGAATCGGCTTTAAATTAATCCAAGCCCACATTCAAAAAAACCACAAGCCTTTCAGCGTGCTTTACCCTTATTTGGATTTGGTGGCCGTAAGCATTGCCGCCGACATTGTACCTTTGACCGGCGAAAACCGGATTTTAGCTTATTACGGATTAAAGCTTTTAAACTCCTATCCCAGGCCGGGCTTGGAAGCCGTATTGAGATACAGTAAAATAATTCCTTACAGGGAAACCCCCGAAGGTGCGTTTAAAGAATCCAATCATTATTTCAACAGAGAGTTAAATATCAGTGATTTGGTTTTTCTTGTAGGGCCTAGAATTAATGCCGCCGGACGAATTGAAGACGGCAAAAACTCTGTCCGGCTTTTGCTTGCCGACACTTTTGAAGAAGCCAATATCATGGCTAAACAAATCAACGACTACAATACCGAAAGAAAAAATCTAGATACTTCGGCTACGGAGGACGCCATAAAAACCATTGAAAACGATTTTATTGCGCAAAAGAAAAAATCTATTGTCTTATACAACCGCAATTGGCACAAAGGGATTATTGGGATTGTGGCTTCACGATTGGTTGAAAAATATTACAAACCCACTATTATTTTTACTTATTCGTCCAACAATGACTTAATTGTTGGTTCTGCAAGGTCTGTAAAAGATTTTGACATACACACGGCCATAGAATCTTGCAGCCATTTGCTTGAACATTTCGGTGGGCACAAATTTGCAGCCGGGCTTTCGGTAAAAGCCGAGAATTTGGAAAAATTCATAGAAGAATTTCAAGCCCATATCGAAAAAAATCTTACCCACGACCAGTTGGTTCCCGAAATAGAAATCAATGATGTGATTTCCCTGACTGACATTACTCCCAAGTTTGTCCGCATTTTGAAGCAATTCGCTCCTTTTGGCCCGGAAAATATGTCGCCGATATTTCAGTCGAACAATTTGGTGGATACCGGGTTTTCACGTTCTGTGGGCAGCAATCATTTAAAGTTTTCCGTCATTCATTTGGATGAACGTTCTGACGAGTTTTCGGCCATTGGATTTCAATTCGGCGATTCCTTAGATTTGGTTCAATCGGGCAAACCGTTTGACATTTGCTACCATATTGAAGAAAATATTTGGAACGGCAAAACAAATATCCAACTAAATGTAAAGGATATTCGCTTTCACGAAAAAAGGTAGTTTTTTGATTTTTTTTCGAGCACTTTTTTCATTTTCCAACCTCAAAAATCATTACTGCCTGATTAGGCAAATGTTACGTTTTTTCAAAACATAAAAACATAAATCATTGATTATCAAAAAGTAATTTTTTACCCCCATCCAATATGTGTAAAAATAATTCAAAAAACATTTTTTTATTTGAAATATTTTTCATAAGGAAACACTTTTTTATAAGTCGTTAGTTTTGAAAGGGTAATTTTTTACAAAAAATCCAAAATCGCAAAGCTCTTGAAAAGGCAGTTTTTCTATATAAAAAAAGCAAAAACAAACCAAATTTTTTTTTCAACATTTTTTCATCATCTTCATTCTATATTTGCAAAGAGAAAATGCAAATGCAGGTCTCACTTAATATAGAGCAAATATATTGAGACACAAAACACTACATTCTGATGATAAAGGACTATAAAGAAGTTTGGAATAATTGCTTAGAAATCATTAAAGATAATTTACAAAATTATCAGTCGTTTAAAACGTGGTTTCAGCCTATTAAACCTGTAAAACTTGAAAATAATATTCTAACAATCCAAGTGCCCAGCCATTTCTTTTATGAATGGTTGGAAGAACACTATATTGACCTTTTGAAGAAAACTATCAAACGTATTTTAGGCCCTTCCGGTAAATTAGAATACAGTATTGTCATGGATCAGGGAATAGATTCCAGCTCCGCATATCTTTCCGTGGTTCCTTCGCAAAATAAAAACAATATACAAAATAAAGCAAAAGATTTTCCTGTTGATATAAACAAAGAAAAAAACAAGGATTTTCCTAATCCTTTTATCATTCCGGGTTTAAGAAAAATTAAAATCCACTCCCAGTTAAACGAAAATTATTCTTTTGAAAATTTTATTGAAGGGGATTGTAACCGCTTGGCACGTTCTGCGGGTTTAGCTGTAGCGCAAAATCCCGGAAAAACGTCTTTCAATCCACTCTATATTTATAGTAATGTTGGTTTGGGGAAAACACATTTAGCCCACGCCATTGGAATTCAAACCAAAGCCAATTTTCCTGATAAAACCGTTCTTTATGTGACAGCGGAACAGTTTTATCAACAATATACAGATTCTGTACGGAATAACAATCAGAACGATTTTGTTCATTTTTACCAAATGATTGATGTTTTGATTGTTGATGATATTCAATTCTGGGTAACTAAAAAAGGAACGCAAGAGATTTTCTTCCATATATTCAATCATTTACATCAAAAGAACAAACAGTTAATCATTTGTTCCGACAAAGCACCTGCTGAACTTTCGGGCATGGAGCAACGCTTGATTTCAAGAATGAAATGGGGATTATCCACAGATTTACAATTGCCGAATGTCGAAACGCGTATTGCCATCCTACAACGTAAATTATATAACGAAGGCATTGAAATTTCTCACGATGTTATTGAATATTTGGCATACAATATCGGAACCAACATCCGCGAATTGGAAGGGGTGTTAAATTCTGTAATTATCCACTCTTCTTTTGACAAGAAGGTGATTACCATTGATTTGGCAAAACAAATTATTGACAGATATATTAAAACCAGTTCCCGTGAAATAACCATAGACCTTATCCAAAAAACTGTTTGTGACTATTTTAATTTGCCAATTGACAGTATTAATTCCAAAACCCGGAAAAGGGAAATCGTACAGGCACGCCAATTGGCTATGTATTTTTCGAAAAAGATGACAAAAGCGTCTTTGGCATTAATCGGCATGCAATGTGGAAGAAAAGACCATGCGACTGTTTTACATGCTTGCAGAACTGTGAAAAATCTTTCTGAAACAGACAAACAGTTTTCACACTGGATTAAAGAAATTGAAAAAAAATTGGTTCAATAGTTTAATTTGTATTTTAATTCTCTCAATAAAGAAGATGGGTTGTATTTATATATGACTCATCTTTTTTGCTTCTTTAAAGGTGCAATTTAACTTGTCGCCTTTTCAATTTTTCCTGCACAACCACCTATATCGCAAAAAGAAAAGAATTCCGGTAGCTGTTAAGCCAATAGGAAAGCCAAACCAAATGCCTACTGCCCCCCAATTTAAAACGAAACCGAATATATAAGAAGCCGGTAAAGCCAAAAGAAAATATCCTACAAAGGAAAGGACTGCCATGGCTTTTACATCGTGTAAACCGCGCAGGATATTGGCGTAGCATACCTGCAAACCATCGCCGAATTGAAATAATAATACAGGAATCATCAATTGAGCTGTAAGCGAAACAATCTCAATATCTTTCACAAACAGGTAGCCAATAGAATTTTTTATTAAAAGAAGTATCGTTGAAACAATTAACACAAAACACAAAATAATATGAAATCCTGCAGAAGAAGCATGTTTTACATCCGTCCAATTGTTTTTTGCAGCAAAATTACTTACACGAATAGAAACCGCAGCGCCTATTCCATAATAGACCATAAACCCAATAGTTGTAACGGTACACACAATCTGGTGGGCAGCCAAAGCCGCACTGCCAATCCAACCCATCATGATGGTGCTGAGGCTGAAAGCCCCGTTTTCCATCCCCATCTGCAAACCAATGAAAAAACCCATTTTTCCAAGCCGTTTAACAGATTTTTGGTTTAAAGAAGATTTCCGAAAACCCACGCGGTAACGTTTATAAGATGCCATTCCATAGAACAGTCCAACGGCCAAAACAAGCATTAAAACACGTGAAAACAAAGTGGATAAACCGGCACCCATCAATCCCATTTCGGGAAAGCCCCAATGCCCATAAATTAAAACATAATTACATAAAATATTGACAGCATTACATCCCAACATTATCCACATAGAAAGGCGAGTATGTGTAATTCCGTCAAAAAATTGTTTGAAGGAATTAAACGCCATCACAAATAGCACAGAAACTAGTTGAATCACAAAATAAGGTCTTATTAGAGGAAGAAGTTCTTCAGGCTGACCCAATTGGCGAATATTTAACAAGAAAAGAGACATCCCCAACATCAAAATCAAAGAGATGCTAAGATTGGCGAGGAAACTATTTTTCAAATAATTTCCCATTCCATAATAATCCTTTTTGGCAAACAACTGCGCTACGATGGGCGTTAAGCCGTAAGCGAAGCCCAAACCAAAAAGAATCGGGATATTCATTAAATTATTAACAAACGAAGCTGCTGCCAAAGACTGCGCATCGTACTGCCCAATCATAATATTGTCAGTCCAACCCAAAACTATCTGTCCCAATTGTCCAACCACAATAGGAATTCCTAAAAACAATGTATCTTTATGATGGTTTCCGTATTTTTTCAAAAAATTCATTTATTTGCCAAATATATCACCTTTACCTAAAAAGAAAAGAACTTCTGAACATCCGGTTCAAAAGTTCTCTTAAAATCGTTTTTGTTTATTTAAACCAATCCTGCAAAACCCATAAACGCCATAGCCAAAATTCCCGCCGTTACCAAAGCAATTGGCACACCTTCCATTCCTTTTGGAATTTTGGTTAAAGCTAATTGCTCACGGATTCCTGCAAAAATTACCAATGCCAAAGTAAAACCTGCTGCTATGGAAACAGAATAGGTAATGCTTTGCAAAAGGCTCATATTCTTTTGAATAACAAGAATTGCCACGCCTAAAACAGCACAGTTTGTTGTAATCAGCGGCAAGAAAATACCCAATGTTTGATATAATGCCGGAGCCACTTTTTTCAAAATAATTTCGACAGCCTGCACCAAAGCTGCAATCACCAAAATATAGGATATGGTTTGAAGATAGCCTAATTTGAGGGGAACCAAAATTGAAATTTGCAAAAGATAGGTTACAATGGTTGCCAAAAGCATTACAAACATTACAGCAGCGCCCATTCCAACAGCACTTTTCAAATCTTTGGAAACTCCTAAAAACGGACAAATTCCTAAAAATTGAGCCAACACTATATTGTTGACAAAAATAGCTGAAATAACGATAATGATATATTCCATAATGTAATTCTTTTTTACAGTTTGGCTTTTTTGCTAATTTTGCAAAGACAATCCTTGCAAAGGTAAATTTATTTTTCGGAATGACCAAAAACATCTTCTTTCGCTCTTATGGCAACGGTTTTCCGCTATTAATCTTTCATGGTTTTTTAGGCAATTCAGACCAGTGGATTGAAACCGGAAAACATTTATCATCTCATTTTAAAGTTATTATTCCTGACTTGCCGAATCATGGAAATTCGTTTCACACTGAAAATTTAAAAACAGAAGAAATCGTTCGATTTTTATACGACTTTGTTGAAGAATTGAACGTTGAGAAAATGATTGTTTTGGGGCACTCTTGGGGCGGAAAACTTGCCATGAAATTGGTTCATGACCATCCCTGCAAATTTTCGAAGTTAATCGTTGTGGATATTTCCCCAAAGGCATACTCTTCAAATCATACTTGGGAAAAACTCCTTCAAATTTTCAACGAACTTCAAAATCAACACTTCAGAAGTTTTGGTGAATTAGAATCCTTTCTAAAAAACTCCGGTTTAGAGCCGTGGGAACGATACCTTTTGATAAAAAATTTTGAACGAAAAGAAGGTGCCATTCACTGCAAATCAAATGCAGACATTTTAATTCGGGACTTTCCGGAAATCCAGAAAGAAATTCCTTTTGCGCATCCAATAAACATTCCCACTTTGTTCTTAAAAGGCGAGCTTTCCAATTATATTTCAGACGAAGAAACAATTTCTTTGAAAGATAAATTTCCTTTTGTGCAATTGAAAACTGTTTCTCATGCAGGACATAGCCCTCATTTGGAAAATACAGCAGAGTTTCTCAAGACATTGAAAGATTTTTTAGAAGCTTAAAGTAGACATTGTGCTTTGTTTTCCTGCAAAAAACAGACCTGTTTGAATACTGTATCCTTTTTTTCACTATCTTTGCAACTCATTTCGGAAAGGTGCTCGAGTGGTTGAAGAGGCACGCCTGGAAAGTGTGTATACCTCTAAAGGGTATCATGGGTTCGAATCCCATCCTTTCCGCTGAAAACGCTGCAAATCAAGAAAATTTGCAGCGTTTTTGTTTTTTACAGTTTTAAAAAAGATTGTACCTTTGTAGCTCATAGCACAAGAAAACCATTATGTTTGCACGAGATTATATTTGCCCCGAAATTTTCACACTTTCGCCCAACACTCAACTGATTGAAGCCATTGCCATTATGGATGAGCAAAAACTTCTTCATTTGCCTGTGGTGGACGAAAACCGTTTTTGTGGCTTACTTTTCGAAGGTGCTGCTTTCGATCAAGAAAGTTTTGAACAAAGCATTTGCCTTTATCCCGACATTTTAAAAAACAAATTTGCTTTTGATTATCAACCGATTTACGAAGTGGCAAAAATCGCCTGTTTGGAAAAGTTGGATATTGTCCCCATTCTAAACAAGGACGAACAATACATGGGTAGCATTTCGCAAACCAAACTTTTTGAGACGATTGCAGAACTCACTGCCATTGCAGCCGAAGGCGAAATACTGTTTCTAAAAATGCAGATGAACGACTTGTTTCTCAGCGAAATTACCCGTCTTTCGGAAGAAAACGGATGTAGAATTATTTCCTTGAGCATTTCACCTATTCCGCATTCGTCGCAAATTTATCTAATTTTAAAAGTTACGGCAAAAAATCTCAACAAATTTGTAAGTACTTTGGAACGTTATAATTATGACGTGGAAATTCCTTTCCAAACTGAATTTCCCGAAGATTCCCTTTCTGATAATTACAAACTTCTGATGAAATTTTTGGATATTTAAGCCTTTAAGCAATAAACTTTTATCCATCAAGATTGTTTGTAAGTATAAGCCTTTAAAAAGAATATTTTAAGTCTATAAAAATTAATCTTCAAACACAAACCTTTGTGAAACACAAAAATAAGAATATATCCG
>JAVBMO010000062.1:0-4230 GCA_031552355.1 Bacteroidales bacterium
GTTTTTATGCATAATACGAATTCAAAGATAAATTCATAGATTGTAATCAATTTAAATAAACTGATTATCATCTGATTAAAACATACCTAAGTGTTGTTTTTTTGACTTTTTACTCAATTATGACAAATAAAGGACATTCAAATAAGCCTTATTCTTAAAACGTGTATCCTATTCCCAATGTAATATCACTACTATTAAAATTGAATTGGAGATCTTCTTGAGGCATGAAAAAAGAATAATAGTCAAGTTGATTTTGTCCTATAAAATAGTGTTCATAATCTACCCCTGCATAAATGATCCAATTTTTAATTTTATAACCAAAAATAACTTTCATGTTTACAAAAAAAGTATTTTTTGCAACACCTTGTGGGCTAAATAAATTAGCGGGATAGATAAGAAAAGTGTCTAATAATTGCATATAATATACAAAGTGTGAGTATCCGATATTTGCATAACAATTCAAAAAAAAGTTTTTATACAAAGGCAGATGATACCCAGCGCCAATATATAAATTATTGGTTATCCAATCGCCTGTATAATGTTCGCTTGATATTGCATCATTCACTGCCTTGTATTTGTAACCTATATTTGCCAAAATATTATATTTGAACTGTCGCGAAAAACTAACTCCAATCGTATAATTATTATTTCGATTATAAAGATTACCTGAATATAATTCTTTAGATTCTTTCCACCCAAAGGGAATTCCCCCCTCGAAAAGGAAACTGTTCTTTTGAGCAACAGTATTTATTGAAATATAAAGTAAGACTACTATTAATATTCGTTTTTTCATCGTTTGAATTTTATTGTTACAAAATAAGCTTTGACAAAAATATCAAATACTTTATTGTAAAACAAATGAAAAATTACAGCTTAACTATATTTCTGTTTTTCAGTGATTTGTATAGATAAATAAACATATCAATATATATAATTAAGCATCCAATAGAATAAAATAAATTGCTAAATTTGCGCAGAATTTTCAAAGTCTTTGCTTTTGGAGAAACATGCTAAAAAGGAAGATTAATAGGCTTTTTACCTCCAAGCCAATGCCGCTTGGGAAATTTGGGATACTGAAGAATAGAATATGAAAGACCTCTTTTTAAATCCATACGTTCGGTTTTACCTTCCGGTTTTGTTGGCGGTTGTTGCAATCCGCATCCCAAAAGCAAATACGGTTTTCAAGACGTTGAACACTTTTTTGCACGAAAGCGGGCATGCGTTGATAGCCTTGCTTTGCAGCGGACAGGTTTTTAAAATTAAATTGAATGCCGATACTTCGGGCGAAGCAACCACTGCTTCGAAATATTGGCTGCCAAGGGTTTTAGTATCGTTGGCGGGATATAGTTTGGCGGCTATTTCGGCCTATTTTGTATTTTATCTTGCCAATGAAAAACAATATTCTCTTCTGTTTATCATCTATATTGTTTTGGCGTGTGTAAACCTTGCCTTTTGGGTGCGCAACATGTATGGTGTCCTTTGGTTGATAGGATTTATTCTTATCTGTGGCGTATTGCTTTATTTCAGAAATGTAGTTTTTATGCAGTTTTTTGCCATTTTCACAGGAACGATCCTGTTGGTCGAGAACTTTCTTTCGTGTCTGATTTTGCTAAAACTTTCTTTCGACAAACCCAAGCAAAGTGGCGATGCATTGAATCTGCAAAAACATACCTATTTGCCTTCCGCCATTTGGGCTTTGGTTTTTACCGTTTTTTCCGGCTACTTCTTTTTTTTGACGGTGAAGAACTTTTTTCTTTTTTAACATCGTCTTCTTCGCCGCATAAATCCTGTTTGCCTATTTTCCCCATCAGCGAAGCAATTTGCGATTGCCGTTTGCGCATATAAGACGAAGGTTTGGCAGAATTGAATTTCCTTGGGTTTGGCAAAGTGGCAGCAATTAATGCCGATTCATAAACAGTCAGATTTTTGGCACTTTTCCCAAAATTGTTATGCGCAACAGCTTCGGCGCCATAAATGCCTTTGCCCATTTCTATGGAATTCAAATAAACCTCCATAATGCGTTCTTTGCCCCAAATCCATTCAATTAAATACGTGAAATACACCTCAAGCCCTTTACGGAAATACGATCTTCCGGGCCACAAAAACACATTTTTTGCCGTTTGCTGGCTGATGGTGCTGGCGCCTCGAATGCGTTTGCCTTTTTTATTTTCTTTTTGCGCTTTTTCTATTTCCCTGAAATCCAATCCGCCATGATTCAAAAAACGATTGTCTTCGGAAGCAATAACGGCTTGCGGCAAATTGGGCGAAATCTTTTCTATACAAACCCAATCGTGTTTCATGCGGATTTCGTCGGGGCCAAAAACCTGTTCCACCGTTCTGATACACATCAACGGAGTGATACAAATCGGGACAAATTTGTATAATAACACCATAAATAATGTAGATGCAAAAAAGAATATCACCAAGATTTTAAGCCATTTAAGCGCTTTTTTGAAAAAATTTTTCATCAATTAAAACTATTGAACTTTTTAGCCTTTCAATTTTGAATTTTAAATTAAAACATCCACTTGTTTATCTGTCTCTTGTCACTAAAATCGGCCGTTTCATTTTCAATTTTCAATTAGAAAAGGCTGTTACATTATTCATTTTAATTATTCATTAAAAAATTAATTAATCCTCACTTCAAGCCCATCGTATGCAAGGTAAACATTGGCCGGCAGGCCTTTTTCCACTTCGCTGTGCAAACCCATATCGTGGCTTATATGCGTGAAATAGGTTCGTTTGGGCTGCACCTCTGTCACAACTTCAAGCGCCTGCTTCACATTGAAATGAGAAAGATGTTTGCTCTTCCGCAAAGCATTAATAACCAATACATCTAGATTCCGCAACTTTTCAATTTCCTTTTTGGGAATATAATTTGCGTCGGTCACATAGGCAAAATTTCCAATCCGGTAACCATAAACCATCAATTTGGCATGCATGGCCTGAACAGCCACAATTTCTGTATCGCCGATTTGGAAAGGACTTTCGGAATCTATCACATGCAAACTCATTTGCGGAACCCCCGGATAAGGATTCGGAACAAAAGCATAATCGTATTTTTTATGAATGTCGTTCACCACAATGTCTTGAGCGTAAATATCTAACGGTTTTTGTTGTAGAAAATTGAATGCCCTGATATCTTCTAGCCCCCCGACATGGTCGTAATGGGCGTGGGTAAGCAAAATTCCGTCAATTCTTTCTATTCCCGTGCGCAGCATTTGTTGGCGGAAGTCGGGGCCGGAGTCAATTACAAAATTTTGACTTTCGGTTTTTATCAATAACGACGACCGCAGACGATGGTCCTTGGCATTAGATGACTTGCAAACTTTGCAATGACAACCAATCAACGGAACTCCTAAAGAAGTTCCCGTGCCTAAAAATTCTATGTCCATCGTTTTTTCCATTCAATTTATTTTCGTCCAAAGTCGGCAGGAATTTCGCCCCAATGTTCTGTGTCCCACTTCAATATTTCTGTATCCCAAGTGTTTTCTTTCAACCATTTTTCGGCACGTTCCACATAGTCGAAAAGCTCTGCTGTGGCTGAATTCCGTTCCAAATTGGTTTTCGCTTTTTTATTTCTTACCCAAGCCAAAGCGCTTATAGAATCGGTATAAATAGGGATTTTCAATCCATGTTTTTTTAAATAGGACAAGCCGTGAACAATGGCTAAAAATTCACCTATATTATTGGTTCCTATATTGTATTTGCAATGAAAAATTTCTTCATTGGTTTGTGTATAAACACCTCTGTATTCCATCACGCCCGGATTTCCGCTACAAGCGGCATCTACCGCCAAACTTTCTTTAATAGGCTTACCAGTTGCGGTTTTACCGCTTGCCGCAGCCGACTTTTTAAAATATTCCCAAGGATTTTGGGTGAAAGCTTTTTGGGCTTCCTCCAAAGATTCAAAAGATTTGTACCGGGCATCTTGTACATTTTTTATTTGCAGCTGGCATTCCGCCCAACTGTCATAGACCCCGGGAGTTACACCTTTCCAAACAACATAATATTTTTGCTTTGCCATTGAAATCTTTAAGATAAAAAGTTTTGCAAAAGTACGGAATTTCTCTCTATTCTCTTCATTACTAACCTGAGTTCGATATAAAAAGCATTAATAAAGAGCAAGTTGATTGGATATAGGATCAAAATCGACTTTGATGGCAGGTTTTTTAGGGAAGAAACTATAGGCAGCCAATCCTGCCAAAAGATTAGTAAAAAAGTTAGTCA
>JAVBMO010000065.1:0-20215 GCA_031552355.1 Bacteroidales bacterium
GTTATTGGTCAATTTAAAATAGACATTCGTAAAAGGCTTTCCTGCATTCACGCTATCGGCCAACAGTTTCAACTGGGCGGCAGTGGCAATCTGATATGGATTCCCCACTGTGCCGTTCCCACCGTTCCATTGGGCAAAAGCGCCGGTTGTTGCTATAAAAAGTAGAAAAAATATAGCAGACAACCTCTTTAATATTTTTATAATATATTGCGACATAAATACTTCTAATTTTATCATAAAGAAAACACTTTGAGCTTATATTGCTTTTTTGTGTGTATCCATGAATTTGGACTTGGAGTCTGTATTTCTTATTTCCCCAGGAGTTTTTCCAAAATTGGTTTTGCAGAAGTCGTTAAAATAGGAAGATGAAGAAAAACCGTATTCAAAACCTATCTCTGAAAAGGTTTTCTTTGTGCAGGTTATCTCATGATAGATATTCCTTGCTTTTTTGGTTTTCAACCACTTGTAGGCAGGCATGCCAAAAACACGTTTAAAACGTTTTTCAAATCCTGAAAGGCTATAATTCATACATTCTGCCAATTCCTTAGAGGTTTTTACCTTTTCGCAATATTCATATACTTTATTTGAAAACTGAATATCGGGACTTAATACAGGATTAAAGAAATTGAACAATTCTTCTTTAAGGAAATAGGCTCTTAGCAGGAATAATAATTCTTTTTGTTTTAATTCAAACAGGTAGAAACATTTTAGTCCCTCATTCAAGTACATTTCCATACTTTCGAGGTACTTTTGTAAAACAAAATTTGTTTCCAAAGTAGTGAACCCTGAGTTTTTTTGCGTATTTGCATTTTTATCCAACAGCATTTCAAAAGAGAAATGGTCGCAGAAATTGAGATTCATATTCATGCGGAAAAGCAGTACTTCAGTATCTTCGTGGGCAATGCTGTTATACTGGCATTTAGCCGGTACAAAATAGAACCGGCCTTTGTTGATAAGTTCCTTTACATGGGAATCGAAGGAAACGGTTACGGATCCTTTTAAGACAAACACTATTTTATTTGCCTCATTGAATATATTAAGATGACTGTCTTTTTGACGCGTAACATGTTCAATGGCAGGATTTTCCCTATTTTCATATTGAAAGCATGATAAATGCTCTTCACTATATAACAATTTCATTGTGTATATTATTTAGTAATATCTGTTTATCAGATATGTAAGTCAAAATGTTTGCATTTCTGCAAAATGCTATATATAATAAGATAAGTTTGGGAGTATCTTTTAAATACAGAGTTGCTGTGCCCTATTGCAGGTATATTTTTTTAATCTCTTCGGTGTCAATCTTTCTTGTTCTTTGAACCGCTTTAAATTCGGCAGCAAATTTCAGAACATTTTCCAGTATACATATTACGAAAAACCTCCACATTATTCAGAAAAATAAACCTGATTTAAAATTTTCTATATCTGTATTTCAAAGTCGTTGTATTTCAGTAAATTAAATCGCTCTATATTTTCGATTTTTCATAAATGTAGAAATAAAATTCCACATCCGAAAAACACTCCATTAGAACCTCTTTCCTGAGACTTTCGGGTACTCGCAAACCCTTCTCCGAAAAAAACGGAAAAGTAATTTGAAACGTAATACTAAAATCCTTGGAAAAATATTTGAATGCAGAATATCTTCTGCTCTCACTTTCTTATTTCTATTCTATGCTACTTTTTTCGCCCTGTTTTCTATTTTAAGTTCGTTTTTAATTTAGTTTTGGCAGCTTTACTAGTAAACTTTCACATCTTATGGTAAGTGATTATCAAAATCCATACCGAAATGTTAAATTTCAACATAATCTATTCATTACTAATAGACAATTCAAAATAAAAAAGGTTTCCTAATCTATATTTTTTATCTATAAATAATCATTAGAATTAACTATCAGTTTGGATTATTATTTCTTTTTATTCAACAAATTCTGCTTACAGACATTAAAGTATTTAAAATATTCCTGATTTTTATCTTCATGCGATAGATTCTACAGAAAAAGAAAACGGGTTTATTTCTTTTTGTAAAATTGCGTACATTTGCAATTGAATCCAAGTAAAAATTCATTTTAAAATACTCATTTATATGAAATTCGGTGTTGTAACTTTTCCCGGCTCAAATTGCGACCAAGATATGATTTATGTCTTGAGAAATGTTTTTCAGCAAAAAGTAGAAGAACTTTGGCATCAAGATAAGGATTTGAAAAATTGTGATTTCATTGTTTTGCCCGGCGGTTTTTCTTATGGCGATTATTTGCGCTCCGGCGCCATTGCCCGTTTTGCCCCTATTATGACAGAGGTTATTGATTTTGCCAAAAAAGGCGGCTATGTGATGGGAATTTGCAACGGATTTCAAATACTTTGCGAATCGGGATTATTGGGGAATGCAACACTGTTGCACAATACCAACCGTCAATTTATTTGCAAAAACACTTTCCTGAAACCGGAAACCAACAGCACCATTCTAACCAAAACTTTAGACCTTAAAAAAGCTTACAAAATTCCTATCGCCCATGGCGAAGGTTGTTTTTACACCAATTCAGACACACTTAAAAAGCTGAACGACAACGAACAAATATTATTCCGTTACTGTAACGAAAAAGGAATTGTGGAAGACTCTGCCAATCCGAATGGTTCTTTGGAAAATATTGCAGGAATTACCAACGAAACTAAAAATATTTTTGGTATGATGCCTCATCCCGAAAGAGCTTGCGACGAAAATTTGGGCAATATTGATGGAAAATATATTATAGAGTCCATTTTGAAATCTATTTAAGGCATGCTTTTGCCTTATCTGGAAAAAGGTCGTTTGGAAGCCGGTTGCGACGAAGCCGGGCGCGGTTGTTTGGCTGGGCCGGTAGTAGCTGCGGCGGTTATTTTGCCCGAAGGCTATTCAAATCCGCTTTTAAATGATTCTAAGCAGCTTACGGAAAAACAACGGTTTTTGTTGAAAGGAGAAATAGAAGAAAAAGCAGTGGCTTGGGCGGTGGCTTTTATTGACAACCATGAAGTGGATAAAATCAATGTCCTCAATGCATCCATAAAAGCAATGAATGAAGCAGTAGTAAAATTGACAGTTTCTCCCGATTTTCTTTTAATAGATGGAAATCGGTTTAAAAATCAGACAAAAATAGATTACCTTTGTGTGGTAAAAGGAGACGGAAAATATAGTTCCATTGCGGCGGCTTCTGTTTTGGCAAAAACCCATAGAGACCTTTATATGATGGATTTACATGAAAAATATCCTCATTATTTTTGGAACAAAAACAAAGGTTATCCGACATTGGAGCACAGAGAAGCAATTCAAAAATTCAATTTAACCGAATACCACAGGAAAACGTTTCGGGTGAGCATTCAGCAAAAATTGGAATTTTAACACGATAAACGATACTATTTTACGGAAAACAATCATGTTTCAAGCAATTGTAAAATTTCGGCAAAAGAAAATATTGAAAACCATTGGTTTGAAAGATAGAAAAATCAAACCGATTCAGTTTTCGTCTGTAAAAACCATGGGGATTTTCTTCACAATTACCGATGAAGAAAGCGTAAAGGCTTTGCTGGATTTTCAAAAAGAAATGAAAAATGAATCAATTTCTGTAAAAATATTGGGTTTTTGCAACCTCAAGGAACTCCCTAATCATTTGAATCCGTTGATAGAATTTCCTTTTTTCACCAAAAAGGCGCTGAATCTTTGGGGAGTTCCGAACGAACCGGCTTTAGAAAATTTCACAAAAGATAAATACGACATATTTATTGATTTATCTTTAAATCCGAATTTTGTTTCGCGTTATGTTGCGGCCAAAATGAATTCCGGTTTCAGGGTTGGGTTGCACAGCGAAGAAAACGAGCCGTTTTACGATTTCCTTATCAATGAAAAGGAAGAGGTAAATCAAAAAACGTTTATTGAACACATTGTTAAATATTTGCGAATTATCAATCCATAACATTTTTAATTCCCAAAATTTGACTTTATAGAAGTAAGTTTGTAAAATACAAGATATGAAAAACAATAATCCCTTTTCCGGTTTGGGCGTGGCAGTGGTAACGCCTTTCCACAAACAAAGTACTTCCATTGATTTTACTTCGTTGAAAAAAACTTTGGAAAATTTGATTGAAAAGAAAGTGGATTATTTGGTCGCTTTGGGAACCACAAGCGAATCGCCGACACTATCTGCCAAGGAAAAAATGGCCGTTGTTGATTTTATGCTTGATATTGTGGACAACCGTTTGCCTATTGTTTTGGGCATTGGAGGAAATGACACCTACGAAACCGTTGAGAAAATCAAAGAGACTTCTTTTGAGGGAATTTCGGGGATTTTGTCGGTTTGTCCATATTACAACAAGCCTTCGCAAAAGGGAATTTACTTGCATTACAAAAATATTTCTGATGTATCTCCACTTCCCATTATTATTTACAATATTCCGGGAAGAACAGGTGTGAAAATCAGTGTGGAAACCACTTTAAAAATTGCCAATGAAATGCCTAATGTGGTGGCAACCAAAGAAGCTAGTGGCGACATGATGCAGGCGATGGAATTGATAAGCCAACGTCCGCAAGGATTTTCTGTAATTTCCGGTGAAGATGCCTTGACCCTTCCCATGCTTGCCATGGGCGCCGACGGCGTGATTTCCGTTGCAGCCAATGCTTTCCCCAATGAAATGGCAACTATGGTTGGCGCCGCCTTGAAAGGCGATATGAAAACTGCTTTAAAAAACCATTACGACCTTTTGCCACTAATGCAAGCTTTGTTTGAAGAAGGGAATCCTACCGGCGTGAAAGCTGCCATGGAAATTCTTGAATTGGCAAATCCCAATGTGCGATTGCCATTGGTAAAAGCGAGTAAAAACCTTTCGAATAAAATATCTACTTTGATTACAGAACTTCGAGAAAAACAAAGATAGATTTTGCCTTCAAATTTCAGTTAATGAAAGTTTTGCGAAAAATTTTAGGGCTTCCTTTTACCATCCTTTATGGATTGGTCATGGAATTGCGCAATTTCTTTTTCGACAAAGGTTGGCTGAAAGAACAGGCATCGCCTATTCCAAGTATTGGGGTAGGGAATTTGAGTGTTGGTGGGACAGGGAAAACCCCCCATGTGGCTTATTTGGTGAATCTTTTGCAAAACCAATACAGACTTGCGACTTTGAGTCGTGGCTATGGACGCAAAACCAAAGGTTTTCTTTTGGCTTCGCAAACAAGCACTTCACAAGAAATTGGCGATGAACCTTGCTTGTATCTGAAAAAGTTTCCGGAAATACAGGTTGCCGTTAGTGAAAAACGTGTACTCGGCATGGAAAAATTGTCAGAACTATTGCCAAAGCCCCAAGTGGTGCTTTTGGACGATGTATTCCAACATCGTTACCTAAAGCCGCAAACGTTGATTTTACTGACAGATTATGCAAGTCCTTATTATGCCGATTTTGTTTTCCCAAGTGGAAATTTGAGGGAACGGCCTGCGGGCGCAAAAAGAGCTGATATTATTATAGTTACCAAAACACCTCAGGATTGTGGTTTACAGGAGCGGGAGAAAATACTTTCAAAGATAAAACCTAAAAAACATCAAAAGGTGTTTTTTTCCTATATAAAATATGGAAAAAGAGTTCCATTGAATAAAGCTGCCGAAACGATGAATCCCGAAAATATTGAAAAAATAATTGCTTTGGCTGGCATTGCCAATCCAAAACCTTTTTTTCAATATTTGGCAACTTTTGCAAAAGAAATCGTTCCTCTGAAATTTACAGACCATCACGACTTTACTGAAAAAGATGCGGAAGCTATAAAGAAAACATTTGCTGAAACGGCCGGAAATCCCAAAGCTATTTTCACTACAGAAAAAGATGCCATGCGTTTGCAAAATATTATTAAAACATTTGATAATATTCCTGTTTTTTACATTCCCATTGAAGTCGATTTTTTTGAGAGACAAATTTTTAATAATTTGATTTTAAGCAAATTAAATTTTAAAATAAATTAAAATAATATTTCTTATCTTTGTAAATCGTTGAGTTATTTATATATAAATTTAAAATTATGATTAAAAGACAATTACAATTTGGTTTGCTGTTAGTAGCATCCATTATTTTTGTTGTTTCCTGCATTAAGGATGAAGATTTGAATTTCGATAAAATAGTGGTTGAATTGAATGACTGGAATCTTGCCGCACCTTTAGTAAGCGGTGATTTAACTATTAATGATTTTATCTCAGAGGAAATGATCAATGGAACTGAAATTAAAATTGACACAACCGGCAATATTTACACAGTAAGTTATGAGCATCAAGAAACGATGTCGTTTGACGTAAATATACCCCCTCTTTCTCTTCCGCGTCAACTTTCAAAAAAAGGGATAACCCAGCAGATTAGCGAAACCATTGATATCGGTTTTTTTGATAATTCTATGTTGGCCGGTATTGGGTTAGAAAAAGTAATGGCACTTGTTCAATTAAGCTCTCAGCAAAATTTTAAAGGGACACTTAGGAATATAAAATTAACCGGTATTGATAAATCAGGAAATCCAATTCCTGAACCATTTTATGTTACCCCCTCTCTTTCCATAGATTTAGGCCCCACGAAACCCCCTGTTAATGTAATTGATAACTTTAATTTGGCAAATGCTATCAACACAAAGCCTGCAAAAATTGTATTTTCGGCAGAGCTTGAAATCGACTCTGATATTGATCCAAATATTCGTCGTATAGATTTGAATATTTTGGGAAATATTGCGATGCAAATGAGTGGTTGGGTGCAAGAAATGGTTATGGACACCGAAAGTGATTTTTCGTTAGGAATTGACCAAACTGATTTACTTGATAACAGTTCTGCTACATTGAAATACCAATTTGAAAATTCTTTTCCTTTTGGTTCGGATATCCAGCTTTATTTCTTGAAAAATAACACCATTTTGGATTCTCTATTCATTAGAAATTCAAACGATTATTTGGTTCCTGCCGCAAATCCCAAAAATAATACAAATGGGAAAACCTCTGGTACTATTACAGTTACCAACACTCGTCTAGAAAATATATCAAAAGCTAATAAAACTTTAATACAAGCAAAATTTGAAACCTTTGATGCTAAGAATAAAGAAATCGTTAACATTCGTCCCAGTCAAAAGCTGAATGTAAAACTTTGGGGAAGGGTTTCTTTGAATGGAACTTTCGATCTGGACTCTTTGTCATTTTAATAAATCGAAAATATTTCAAGATTTTATTAGTAATTCATTAGTTAAAAGAAATTTATATGAAAAAAAATATATTAGCCCTTTTGTTTATTATCATTCCTTTTTTAGGATTTGCGCAACAGAACAACTTGTTGTATTTAATGGAAAAAAATCCGCAAACCAATAATATCAATCCGTCGTTTTTCCCTGATTGTAAATGGTATATTACTTTGCCTTCGGTAACAAATATGGCATTTACTTCGCCATTTAGTGTTTCCGATATTTTCCAAAATACTCCGGGGGGGAAAGTAATCAACAACGACTATGTACTTTCAAATTTGCGCGATAACAATACGTTGAATTTCAATGGAAGTGTCGATCTTTTTGGATTTGGCGTTCGTGCATCAGATTGGTTGTTTACATTTTCTACTGCCATACGCTATGAATCAAATTTAATCTTCAAGAAAGATTTCTTTGGATTAGTTTTGAAAGGGAACGCTCAGTTTGAAGGACAAACAGCGAGTTTGCTTGAAAAGAATAGTCTTGAAGGTATTGTTTGGGGCGAAGCTGCAGTGGGTGTAGCGCATAAAATCAATGAAAAATTGGCTGTGGGCTTAAAAGCAAAAGCTTTGATGGGAGGTTTGCATGTCAATTCAGAAAATACCTATATTGATGTAATGACCGGCGCTGATGGACAAAATTTAGGTTTCAAATACAATTTGGACATGGTCATGTCTTCACCTTTCAGTTTTGATTCAACGGATTTAGGAAGTGCCGAATTTTCGGGAGTTCCCACCAATTTTGGCTTTGGCTTTGATTTGGGTGCCACTTACAAATTAACAGACAAAATTGAATTTACCGCTAGCTTGTTGGATATCGGATTCATTAACTGGAATCAAAACCTGAAGAAAATTGTTTCAGGAAAGCCAAACAATGAATATGTTTTCACAGGCCTTGATCCTGCAGAATTAACCTCAGGCAGTATGGATTTCGGTAATTTGATGGATTCCATCAAAAATATGATTAAGGACTACAAAATTGTAGATGGTGGTGAAGCAGCCACACATGCTCTTCCTTTCAAATATTTATTATCAGGAAGTTATTTTATTTTACCTTCTTTAAAGGCTTCTTTGTTGTATCGTGGGGAAGTAAGAAATGGACATCACTATGCTTCGGGAACTCTTGGCTTGGATTACACAGTAGGAAACTGGCTCGAATTGATTGTAGCAAATACCGTAAACAATGGCGATTGGTTTAATCCGGGCGCAGGCGCAAGTTTTACCATCGGAAAAACTTTCCAATTCTATTTCTTAGTAAACTATATTTCCGATTTCAGAGTTGTAAATCTTCAATCAACGTCGTTTAACTTTGGTTGGAACTTAATGTTTGGAAAAAGTGGAAACAACAAAGATAAGTTGTCTAAAGAAGCCGGAATCAATTTGGATAAGATGAATAGCTAATTATTTACATTTTAAAATTTGTTTAAAAAAATGATTAAGAGATGTTTAAGCGCATGTTGTTTGTTTTTTATTATTACAATTACTACACTACAAAACGCTAAATGCCAGAACGACACTTTACAAAATAATAATACAGTCAGCCAAACAAATTTGGAATGGCGTTCAAATAGCTATTTAAGTGGCGACAAAGCGCTTCGCAAATTCGAAATCATTGGTTCCGATGAAAATTATTTATACGCCTATCATCCGGCTTCAGACGAAATAGGTTCTGAAGAACCTTTGAAAACAGAATCCATGTATCGTTACAATTTGCAAACCGGCGAATATAACGAATTGAAGTTTGAACTTGGATTTTGGCGTGGCAGAAATATTGAATTTGTGGCCATGCACAATAAAAAAGTCTATGTGTTTTCGTCTTTCAAAGATGTATTGAAAAGAAAATTTATTTTGTATGCACAAACCGTTAATCTGGAAAATTTTACCTTAAACAGCGAACTTAATCCTGTTTTGGAAATAGCTTACAATGGTGACGGTGGCCGAAACAAAATTGCAAAATTTGAATGCAAATCTTCTCCCGATGCTTCAAAATTGCTTCTTTCTTATCAATTGATTGATAATGATAAAACGGTTCGCCGCTATGGTTTTGCCGTTTTGGACAACAATGCAAAATTAGTTTGGCAACAATCGAATGTTCGCCCTGCAAATACAACATGGAAATGGCTTATTTTGAAAGAATATGCTGTGGACAATGCAGGAAATGTTTATTTGTTGGGCAATCTGTACGAAAAAGAAAGATATGCCAATAAAGAAGGTTATGCAAACAAAACCATTGTAATGGCTTTTTCACAACAAAGCCAAGTTGAAACCATTGCTGTAAATTTATCGGAAGGCTACTATGCCCAAACGGCCAATATCGATATCAATAATAATTCGGAATTGGTTTGTGCCGGAATTTATTCTCAAAACAAAATGACTTCTGCTTTGGGCATTTTTTCGTTGGTTTGCAATCCCTTCAAAAACAAAGTAAATGACCAAAAAGCAATTGAAACGCCTTTTAGCGATGAATTATTGATCAAAGGCCTTACCGAAAAAGCCGGCAAAAAACTTTTGGAAAGAAAAGAAAAAAGGAAAGATTTTGAAGAATGGAGCTATAGAGCAGAAGATTTGACTTTTAAAACCGACGGTTCTTTCCAAATGATTGTAGAAAAAACAAATAAGGAAACCAAGGTAATACGCGAAACCAACGACTATCCTGTAACCAAAACGAAATACACTTATGGCGATATTTTGGTAACTGATTTTGCAAAAGACGGCTCTGCAAATTGGAGTCAAAAAATAGTGAAATCTCAAAAATTGAATGCCAAAAACTTCAAAGCCGGTTCCTACGGATTTATCTATGACAAGAATGAAAATGTACATTTCTTCTATAATTTGATGGGGAAAAGCGGAAAAGATGTCAATGATTCTCATTTTATGGTAACTACTTTCGATAAAAACGGAAAAGAAACCACGAAAGATTTGCACGATTCCGACCAAAACGATGTGGTCATTAATCCGAATGAATTATTAAAAAATATTAAAACAGGCGAAATTTACCTTTTCGGTAAAAATGGTTCTAAAAAACCGTCTGTAAAGGTTTTGAACCTTCAGTAGATAACTGATTAGAAAATTATTTGCCAAGTTTGGTAAACCTCAAAGTTCGCAAAATTATCTGTTTTTTTATATTCAGATTTTTGCGAACTTTGCATTTAGAAACTATTTAAAAGGAAAAACGTGATTTGCGTGGTCAAATCATCAGGAAATTTATAAAATTCTGAATGATTGATATGTATGTTATCATTCTCAATTCTCCACTCTCAATTAATAAAGATGTCGTTGGATTACAAACAAATTATTACTGATCTTGAACAGAAAAAGTTCGCTCCGGTTTATTTTCTTACCGGTGAAGAACCTTATTATATCGATGTTATCGCCGACTATATTGAGCAATATGTTTTGCCTGAAGACGAGAAAAGCTTGAACCAAACCATTTTGTATGGCCGCGACACCAATATGAAAGATGTGGTTTTGCGCGCCAAAAGTTTCCCCATGATGGCAGATTTGCAGGTAATTATTGTCAAAGAAGCACAAGAATTAGGCTCGTTGGACAGCCTCGAAAGCTATTTAGATAATCCGCTGACGTCCACTATTTTGGTTTTTTGTTACAAACATAAAAAATTAGACAAACGAACCAAAGTAGGGAAGGCCATTACGCAAAAAACGGTCTTTTTTGAGCGGGGAAAAATGTACGACAATCAGCTTCCCAGCTGGATTATGGGTTTTGTTGATGAAAAAAAACACAAAATCACGCCCTCGGCCGCCACTTTGGTTGCCGAATCTTTGGGAAACGATATTTCCAAAATTGCCAACGAATTTTCAAAATTGTTCATCAATATTCCTGAAGGCGGGCTGATAGACGAAAAAGTAATAGAGGAACATATCGGCATAAACAAAGATTTTAATATTTTTGAGCTGCAAAAAGCCATAGGAACCAAGAATGTTTTGAAGGCTAATCAAATCATCAATTACTTTGAAAAAAATCCCAAGGCGCACCCTTTGCAGATGAATCTTCCGATTCTATACAATTTCTTTGTGAAGGTAATGATTTATCACCAAGAGCCTAATAAATCAGACAAGGCAACAGTATCGGCGCACATGGGCGTAAATGCGTTTTTCCTGAACGATTATGCTGTTGCGGCACAAAACTACTCTTTGCAAAAATTAGCTCAAATTATAGGCTTTCTGAAAGATTTGGACTTAAAGTCAAAAGGTTTGGGAAACTATTCCGTTTCAGACGGAGACCTAATGAAAGAATTTCTTTTTAAGGTTTTGCACTAAGCACCGGCAAAATCTGTTCGAAATTCGCCGTATCGAAAAAGGGCTTAAAGCCTAAATCCGAGAAATTGCCCATTGAAGGATAAATATCAAAACCGTATTCATCCAAGAAAATATGCCAAATAAGTTCCGTGCAATAAAAATTTTCCGGCGTAGATAAATCAAATCCATTGTCAAAAGGGACTTTAAGGGAAGCATAGTGCTGTGCCTGTTTAGAAATTTTTGACAAAGGGCTCTCTTTATTTTGCTTGAAACGTACCACAACAATAGAGCCCGGCTGGCTTTCCTTACAAAATTTCCGAAAACTGCATTTTTGCACTCCGTCGAAATCGGCATAAGTGGCAGATAAACTATGAATGATTTCGATTTTATGTCCGGGCTTTTTACAAACCACCCCGATATGTGATAAACAAGGATTTTCGTTCAGAAGTTCGGCAATGCTTTCGCTGATAATGCCATAACCCTTGCGCATAATCAAATCGCCATCCTGTAAAAGTTTTTGTTCGTTTTCCGGTAAAGTATAATAAGACGAATTTTGTTTGTCAGTACTGCGCTTTTCGTAAAAAAACAAAAAGGCAAGACTCGCCAAAACAAGAATACCAAAAATAATCAAAATTCGCTTGAACATTGAGATTCAAATAATTTTTATAAAAGGAAATTTAGCCTATTCTTCCGAAAGTTCAGGCCTTCTTTGCTGGGTGCGTTCCAGTGCTTGTTCGTATTGCCATTGTTGGATTAATTTTTCGTTGCCCGAAAGAAGTACTTCCGGAACTTTCCAACCGCGGAAATCTGCAGGGCGTGTATAGGCCGGTGGCGACACCAAATTGTTTTGAAAGGAATCTGTAAGGGCAGAAGTTTCGTTGTTCAAAACACCCGGAATTACACGGACAATGGCATCACAGATAACCGATACAGCCAACTCTCCGCCCGAAAGCACATAATCGCCAATGGAAATTTCTTTGGTAATAAAATGTTCGCGGATACGCTCATCAATTCCTTTGTAATGTCCACAAAGGAACAGCAGGTTTTTCTTTAAAGAATATTGGTTTGCCAAAGGTTGTGTCAGCATTTCCCCGTCGGGGCTTGTGTAGATAACATCATCATAGTTTGTCTTTTTTTGCAAATCTTCAATGCAATTGGCAACAGGCTCAATGCAGATAAGCATTCCTGCATTTCCTCCATAAGGATAATCGTCAACACTTTTATAGCGGTTTGTGGAATAATCTCTTAAATTATGGATGCCAATTTCAACAAGGCCTTTGTTTTGCGCACGCTGCAAAATGGAACAGCCAAAAATGGATTCCATCATCTCGGGAAACAATGTAATGATGTCGATTTTCATTTTTTAAATGTTTGCCGTTACCACTTCACGGATTTTTACCAATGTTTTCAACATTTCTTCCACTTTTGCCAAGGGCAGCATGTTGGCTCCATCGGATTTGGCTTGAGCCGGATTAGGATGTGTTTCCATGAAAAGTCCGTCGCAACCGGCTGCAATAGAAGCTTTTGCCAAAGTAGAAATGAATTGGGGTTGTCCACCCGTGACTCCAGATCCTTGGTTAGGTTGTTGTAAGGAATGGGTAATATCCACAATCACAGGAACTTTATTTTCCTGCATGATAGGAATTCCTCTGAAATCCACAACCAAATCCTGATACCCGAAAGTAGTTCCTCTTTCGGTAAGCAAAACCGAGTTATTGCCCGATTGGCGAACCTTTTCCACTGCATGGCTCATGGATTCCGGCGACAAAAACTGCCCCTTTTTAATATTCACCGCTTTCCCTGTTTTGGCTGCGGCAACGAGCAATTCCGTTTGACGACATAAAAAAGCAGGAATTTGCAACATATCAACATATTGTGCAGCTAAAACAGCTTCTTCTTCGGTATGAATATCGGTTACAACCGGAATATTGAATTTTTCGCTTACCTCTTTCAAAATCGACAAAGCCTCTTCGTTTCCAATACCTGTAAATGAATCCAAACGCGAACGATTGGCTTTTTTGTAAGAAGCCTTGAACACAAAAGGAATTTTCAGTTTTTGGGTAATTTCCAATAATGTTTCTGCAATTTCAAAAGGCATTTTTTTATTTTCAATCACGCAAGGGCCTGCCAGCAGGAAAAACGGATTCCCTTCAAATTTTTGTAATTTATCTATCTGAGGTAGCATATTAATTTCTTTCTATTGAGTTTAGACGTTTATTTTCGTAGAATTTCGTCAAAAATATTCATTTGCACAGGGTCGAACAAATCCAATTGGTTTTCGGGCGTAAGGTCGGACATGTTTTCAAATTCTTTCTCCAAAGTTTCGCGCAAAATCTTTTTCAGTGCCGACAAAGGCTTTAAATCATTTTGCTTTGCATAAATAGCCAGCATTTTAGCATCTCTATCCGACAACTTAAACGCAAAATGTGTTTTATAATTTATAGGATGTTTTCTCTTCACACGCTACGGTTTAATATTTGTTTCGAGAAACAATTTGGTTGAAATCTTTTCGGATTTTGGTACGCTTTTCCGCATCTGAATAGCCAACGGTAATAATTAGCGGAACTCTGCGTGAAGAGGGGATTCCCAATATTTTGCGAAGCCTTTTCTCATCAAACCAGCCAATCATACAGGTTGCCAAACCCAAATCCGCTGCCTGCAAACAAAACTGATTGGCCACAACGCCAATGTCAATAAGGGTATATTCTTTGTTTTTTAAAACAGAACCTATTTTTGAAGTCAAATTTGGTTTTTCAAGTGTAATCACCACAATGACAGGTGCTTCAAAAGTAAATTTATTCATACCTAAACTTGCGGCGCTGTCGGCCACTTGTTGTTTCAGGGCAGGGTCGTCCACCACAATAAATTTCCAAGGTTGTGCATTACATGCCGAAGGCGCCATGCGGGCAGCTTCCAAACATTGTGTCAATAAACTTTCTTCTACTTTTTTGTCAGAATATTTCCGGTCGCTCTGACGTTGCAAAATCAATTCCTGAAAAGACATTTCTTTTAATTTTTTAGCCTATAAATAGCAAAGTTACATAGAAATATTTGAACAGAGGTTATTTCTTAAAATATAGCTGGCAGAAAAATTTTATTCCATTATGAAAGTTTTTAAAATTTCGGATACTAATATATATTCGTGGTTTTTCCTTTTTTATTTGAAAACATTTCGAAACAATAAAAGCGCTTATTTGTTAAAAACGTATTTTTGCAAATTCTATTTGAATGAAATATTTATCATGAACACACGATATTGCCTTATTTTTATCCTCGCTTTTTTCTTAACGCCGTTTGCTTTTTCGCAAAATGGCTCTATCAAAGGTATTGTCAAAGATGCAGACTCAAAAGAAAACATATTCTATGGAAATGTCAGTATTTTACAGGCCGAAAACAAAAAATTTGTGCAAGGCACCATTACCGACGAAGCCGGAATGTTCCATTTCTCAAACCTGAAACCCGGAAAATATATTCTTGCTGCTACTTTTATCAGCTACAAACGTTTAGAACAAGATTTCACGGTTTCGACCGACCGCAAAAATATTGATTTACAAACTCTATACCTTGAACCCGACACTAAACTTTTGAAAGAAGTGGAAATTGTGGAGTTGGGTTCGCAGATGAGGATGGATATTGACAAAAAAGTTTTCGATGTGGACCGAAATATTGCCTCCAGTGGTGGTTCGGCAAGCGACGTTCTGACCAATATCCCCTCTGTGCAGGTGGACAATGAAGGGGAAGTTTCCCTGCGGGGAAATTCTAGCGTAACCGTTTGGATTAATGGAAAAGCTTCGGGCTTGACAGCCGACAACCGCGCCCAAATATTGGCTCAACTACCTGCAGAAAGTATCGAGCGTATAGAAGTAATAACCAATCCTTCGGCAAAATACGACCCCGAAGGAACCGGCGGAATCATTAATATTGTGTTGAAAAACAACCGAAAACCTGGTTATTACGGGAGTGTGCAGGGCGGAATTGACACGGAATTGGGTTACAATCTGAACGGAAATATCAACTACAGTTCCGGAAAAATAGAAGCCTATGCAGGTGTCGGCCGCAGAGTAAACCGCAATACGGGCGGTGGATACAGCGACCGCACAAACACCGACGCACAAGGCAACCCCATTTCTTTTTTGAATCAAGATTCCGAAAATAAATCCGGTGGAGGGCCTTATACTTTCCGCTTGGGCGGCACTTATCATATTACCGAAAAAGACCATCTGGGTATTACTGGTTCCGGAATGTTCGGCTTTCGCGAACAAAACGGAACCATCAACTATGAAAGCAATGTTCCCAATTCCTATATTAGCAGCCTGCGAACCACTTCTTCCGAAAGCCAAATGAGAAACGCCAATGCAGAACTGAACTACAAACACGATTTTACAGAAAAAAGCAACCTGAATTTATCGGCAAGTTATAATCTTTGGAACCGCGACGAAGAAAGCGTTTATGAACAAAGTTACCTGTATGCCGACAGCAGCACAAGAACTTCCTACCAACGCCAAATAAACGATGTAAACACCAACACTTGGGAATTCAAAGCCGATTATGTGAACGAATTCGGCAAAGAAAACAAAATTGAAGCAGGCTACCAAAGTACGCTGAATCGTAGGGAAAGCCCTGTAGAAACTTTTTCAGGTGCCAACCAATCTTCGGCTATATTCGACGACAATTTGTACAATCGCTTTCTATACAATCAGGATATTCATGCATTGTATGCCACGTTTTCAAAGCGTATTCAGAAATTTGGCGTTCAAGTGGGCGCCCGTGGCGAATACACCAATATCGACATGAAGACTTTAGGATATAATCAAACGGAATCGGATGTAACGCCCTACAAAAAAGACTATTTCAGTTTTTTCCCGAGCGTTTTTCTTTCCTACCAATTGCCCAAAAATAACGAAATACAATTGAACTATACCCGTCGAATTCGGCGCCCATCGGGATGGCAACTGAATCCTTTTATGAATATTACCGATTCGGCAAATATTTCTTACGGAAATCCTTACTTAGACCCCGAATTTTCCAACTCTTTGGAATTTAATTACCTCAAAAACTGGAGAAATCACACCATTTCGGCATCTGTTTATTATAAAAACACTGACGATGTTATCCAAAGAATCAGCTATTTGGAAAACAATATCATGAAAACCACTTTTGAAAATGTGGCTCAATCGCAATCTGCCGGAATGGAGTTGGTGGTAAAAAACGGCCTTTTCAAATTTTTAGATCTTACCACTACCTTAAATCTCTATTATAGCACTTTGTCTGCATTTTCCTACCTTCCCGACGGCGCCACAAAACCGGTAACAGGCGACGCCAGCGAAGATTTTTCGTGGGATGTGAAAGTCATTGCCAATCTTTTGTTGCCTTATGCCTTTTCTTTTCAAATTACAGGCAGTTACAATGCCCCTCAGCTTGTTGCCCAAGGCTATCGCGAAGCTAACTATGGCTTGGATGCCGGTATCCGCAAATCGTTTTTCGACAAGAAACTAAACCTTTCGCTCAGCGCCCGCAACATTTTGAATTCACAAAAGAGGGAAACCCATACATCTGGAAATGGCTTTATACAAGATGCTGCAACCTGGCGTTCACGTTGTGTTGTAAACTTCACAGCAACCTACAGTTTTGGAAATATGAAAGCCAAGAAAACACCTCAACCCAAACAGCAAACCAATGGCAATAATGGAATGGAAGGTGAAGAATTTTAATTCAAATATTTGATAATTTAACTACGCAAAAGGCTTTTAGAGTTAGCTTTGCACATTTATAAGCTAAATTATTATCCTGAATAAAAACAAAATCATGTCTCCATTGTTTTAGTATATAAATAAAAATGAAAATATATGTTTGAGAAAAAACAAATTTTAGTTCCTATTGATTTCAATGAGAAGTCTTTAGATGTTGTAATGAATTATGCGGTGCCAGTAGCAAAAAAATATGGTTCAAGAATATATCTTTTACACGTTATAGAAGAAACAGGTTTGTTTTCAGGATTTTTCTCCTCTGTGGACACAGACAAAGTGGCCAAAGCTTTGGAAGAAAAACTGAAAGAAATTGCCCACCAAATAGAGAAAGAAAACCATTTAGAGGTGGTTCCCATGATTGTAAAGGGCCGCATTACCAATAAAATAACCGAGGTGGCCAATATGTTGGACGTGGCGGTTATTGTAATTTGCGCTGCTAACAAACATAGTTCAAAAGACAAAGATCTGAATTTTGCCGGAGCAAATACTTACAAGCTTATCCGCACAAGCGAACGCCCCGTTTTGGTTGTAAAAAAACCTTATCAATACTCCGATGTTAAAAAAATTCTTTTGCCTATTGATTTAACCCCTGCAAGCAGGCAAAAAGTGCCTCATGTGGTAGAATTGGCAAAAAGAGCCAACGCCCATGTAGTGATTTTAGGCGGTGCTTGGGGGCCTGAAAAAGAAATTATTGAGAAAAAAATGCAAGTGGTTCTAAAACAAGTTACCGACTATTTATCGGAACGGAAAATCCCTAATGAAACCGTCTTTTTCAATTCTTTACAATCTGAAAAAGAATATTTTAAAACCATTTGCACTTATAGTTCTGAAAATAATATTGATGTAATGGTTGGGAGCGGACGTGGTGACTTTACTCAGGAATATGTTGTAGATGGTATAACAGAATACCTTTTGAAGTGCTCTGAAATTCCTATTTTGAGTATTTTGCCGGAAGAAAAAGGGATTATTTCCGTTGCCGGAAGAATTTAGAAATTGTTTAAATTTTAGACCAACATGATGTTTTAGACAGGATTTACACGATTTTCCTTTATTTAATTTACACAAAGAGCCACAGAGGAATTTTGAATTTCAAATTGAACAGCCGGAGAATACAGAGGTTTTTGTCTTTGGCAAAATCAAAAATCCTGTAAATCGAAAAGATGAAACAAGAAACTATGAATTATGAACTATAAACGATGAATAAAAACTGTCATGTCCTGAATACGGTTGACAGCAAAAAAAAGGAAAGACATGACAAAAAGAGCATTTAATTACTATCGGTGGTGTTCAATACTGCAGCCATGAATATGTAAAGATACTACATTTGAATAAAATGCAAGTCAGCATGACAGAAGCAAATCATTGTTATGAAAATGCCATAGCTGAACGTGTTAATGGTATTTTAAAGAGTGAATATTTGTTGGATACAACGTTTAAGGATTATAACAGTGCATTGAAAAGTTGCAAAGAAGCCATAGAGTTATATAATGTTCATCGTCCCCATTGGTCGTTGAATTTGAAAACACCTCAACAGGTTCATAGTGCAGCTTAAGGCAAGTCAAGAATAACTTCTTTGACCTTTTAATGAGGTCAAAAGTTATTTCCCGACTTGAGGAAAATAGATAGATAAAATATTTTTGGAAATCTAACAGGACTTTTTATTCATAGCGTTCATAGTTTATAATTTAAAAGGCTGTATTCGCAATGACAGGCTATTTGCCTTTTACCTTTTAAAACATTCTCAATTGAAATTAGAATCGTCTTTTCGGTTTTCCTTTATCTTTGTCTCTTGGTTTTTCTTTACGACGATCTCTGTCATCCCCTGCCCTGCTTCCACGATTTCTATCGCTGCTACCGGAACTGCTTCCCGAACGCCTGTTTTTATTAGCTACTTCCACACCAAAACGTTTTCCACGGTAATTGGCTTTTTGGAAAGCATCCAATACATCTTTCACATGCTGATCAGAAATTTCGATATAAGAAATCTCATCCTGAATATCAATTTTGCCAATGGCAATATCACGGTTTCTTGTAAAATCGTTTATCATTCCAATTAAGCGTTGAGGGACAATTTTATCCTTGTAACCCAATCCGAATGCTATGCGAGTAAATTTCCCACCGCTTCTTCTTGGTGAACGTTCCCTATCGCCACGCTCTCCCCTATCCCGTCTTTCGCCTCTTTCGCCTCTGTCTCCCCTATCTCTTCTATCCGAATGCCCTTCTGCTTTTTCGTCCACATTCAAATCCTTGGCATCGCGATAATAATCCAAAAAGCGGTTAAACTCAACAGAAACCACTCTTTTTATCAATTCGTCTTTGCTCATAAATTCCAATCGCTTGGAAATTACAGGAAAATATTCTTGGATTTCCGTTTCATTCAAATCCACATTTTCTATATTCTCTATTACCTTGAAAAGTTGTTTCTTACAAACTTCTTCTCCTGTAGGAATATGCATTTGAGTAAACTTTGTATTGATTTTCTTTTCTATCTGAAAGATTTTATGCTTGTCGCGAGCACCTAAAATAGCTATCGAAATTCCCTGCTTATCGGCACGGCCAGTTCTTCCGCTCCGGTGGGTATATTGTTCCACATCATCGGGAAGATTATAATTAATAACATGGGTCAAGTTATTCACGTCCAAACCCCTTGCAGCCACATCGGTAGCCACCAAAATTTGAATATTTTGCAAACGGAAACGGCTCATCACATAGTCGCGTTGCGCCTGCGACAAATCTCCATGCAAAGCGTCGGCATTGTAACCATCGCGCATCAATTCTGCTGCTACTTCCTGCGTATCCATTTTTGTACGGCAGAAAATAATGGAATAAATATCGGGATAAAAATCCACAATGCGTTTTAAGGCCAAATAACGCGAACGAGGTTGTGTCAAACAATAGAAATGGCGAATATTCTGTGAACTTGAATTCTTCTCGCCTATGGTAATTTCCACAGGGTCGTTCATATAGTTTTTGGCAATTGCAGCAATCTCTTT
>JAVBMO010000038.1:0-16472 GCA_031552355.1 Bacteroidales bacterium
TATGAAACGAGTAATGGTATTAACAGGCGGAGGCGATTGTCCCGGATTAAATGCAGTGATCAGGGGCGTTGTAAAACGTGCATCCATCGAAAAAGATTGGGAAGTTTTGGGGTGTATAGAATCTTTCAACGGTTTGCTGAAAGACCCTATGGAATTGGAGCTGCTTACCGAACAAAATATTCGAGGCATTTTAGGACGTGGAGGCACAATTTTGCAAACGACCAATGTTGGCGGGCCTTTTGCTTGGCCTGTGAAAAATCCGGATGGAACTTGGAAAACCATTGACCGTTCCGACGAAATGATTCAAAAAATAAAAGATTTGGGGATTGACGCCGTGATTAACATCGGGGGAGATGGTTCCCAACGAATTTCAGCAGCGCTTTACGAAAAAGGTTTGAATATTGTTGGTGTTCCCAAAACCATTGACAATGACTTATCTTATACAGATTATTCTTTTGGATTTCAGACAGCTGTGCAAATAGCCACAGATGCTCTTGACCGTTTGGCTACAACAGCCATGAGCCACAACCGGACTTTTATTTTGGAAGTAATGGGGCGCGATACCGGCTGGATTGCCTTGAACACTGCTATTGCAGGTGGTGCTGCCATTTGTTTGATTCCCGAAATTCCCTACGATATCAATAAAATCATAGAAAAGATAAATAGCCGCTACCGTTATGTTCACGGTTTTTGCAACATTGTGATAGCCGAAGGGGCTTATCCTAAAGATGGAACCGTTGTGGGCGAAAGCCCAACCGAAGTGGGCAATCATCATGTCCGTTTGGGTGGCGTCAGCGCCAAATTGACCGAAGATTTAAAAAAAATGGGCGTGGACCATGAAATACGGTTCAGTATTTTAGGGCATTTGCAAAGGGGTGGGACACCCTCTGCCAATGACCGGATTTTAGCTTCTTCGTTTGGAGTAAAAGCTTTCGAAATGGTGCTGAATAAAGAATTTGGGAAAATGGCCGCCTATCAAAAAATGGAATTGGTATCTGTTCCGTTGAAGGATGTGGTTGGCTCTCAAAAGTTTATAGATCCAAACCATGAATTGGTGCGAACAGCCAAAAAATTAGGTATTTCTTTTGGCGATTAAAAATACATTTTTGAAAATATAAAGAAAGATGAAACAAATAAAAAGTGCTTTAATATCAGTTTATTATAAAGACGGTTTGGATGAAATTATCCAAAAGTTGAAAGAATTGAATGTAACCATTTATTCGACCGGCGGAACGTATGATTTCATTAAATCTCAAGGCGTGGACGCCAAAACCGTAGAATCGTTGACCGATTACCCTGCCATTTTAGGGGGGCGTGTAAAAACCCTTCATCCTAAGGTATTCGGTGGAATTTTGAACCGTCGTGAAAATGAGCAAGATCAGCAACAAATAGAGGAATACGGCATTCCATCCATAGATTTGGTGATTGTGGATTTGTATCCTTTTGAACAAACGGTTGCTTCGGGCGCTTCACACAAAGAGATTATCGAAAAAATTGATATAGGCGGAATTTCCTTAATCCGTGCAGCTGCAAAGAATTTCAACGATGTGGTAATTGTTCCTTCTGTGAATTACTACAAGGAATTGTTGGATTTACTTCAAACCAAAAACGGACAAACTGATTTGGAAGACAGAGAGCGTTTTGCAGCCTATGCTTTCCATGTTTCTTCGCATTACGATACGGCCATTTTCAATTATTTCAACAGAAAACAAAATTTGCCTGTTTTCAAGCAAAGCATTGAGAAATCGCAAAGCCTTCGTTATGGCGAAAATCCTCATCAAAAGGCTTCTTTTTATGGAAATTTGGAAGGGAATTTTGCCCAACTTCATGGAAAAGAAATTTCGTACAACAATTTATTGGATATTGATGCGGCGATTGCCGTTTCTGACGATTTTCAAGAGCCGTGTTTTGCCATTTTAAAACATACGAATGTTTGTGGTTTCGCCATAGACAATGATTCTGTAAAAGCTTGGGAAAAAGCTTTGGCCGGCGACCCGATTTCTGCTTTTGGCGGCATCATCATTCATAACAGGGAAATTAATAAAGCTACGGCAGAAAAAATCAATGAACTTTTCTTTGAAGTAATTATTGCGCCATCGTATCAGGCAGATGCTCTGGAAATATTAAAACAAAAGAAAAACCGCATTATTTTAGAACGCAAACCGGCGGAAAAACCTGCGAAATTGTTCCGCAGTTGTTTGAACGGATTGTTGTTGCAGGACCGCGATGCGCAAGATCTGCCGATGTCGGAATACAAAAGTGTTACCAAAACCACTTTAAGCAAAGAACAAGCTTTGGATTTGGTAATGGCAAACCGTTTGGTAAAACATTCCAAATCGAATGCCATTGTTTTGGCAAAAAACGGGCAACTGTTGGGCAGCGGCGTAGGACAAACTTCTCGCGTAGATGCTTTGAAACAAGCCATTGTAAAAGCGCAAGCCTTTAAATTGGATTTGAATGGCGCAGTGATGGCTTCCGACGCATTTTTCCCTTTTGCCGATTGTGTTGAAATTGCACATGAAGCAGGAATTACGGCAGTTATTCATCCGGGAGGTTCCTTGCGCGACCAAGATTCAGTGGACTATTGCGAAAAAAATAATATGGCAATGGTGGTTACCGGATTCAGGCATTTTAAGCATTAAAAGAAAGTTTTTGTAACGAAAAATAGAATTTCACGTAAGATAGAGAATAGTAAAAAACGCAGAAGAAAGTATGGCATTATTTTCATTTTTAAATAGAGAGTTTGCATTGGACTTGGGGACGGCAAATTCCATTGTCATTCATAATGACAAAATAGTGGTTAATGAGCCTTCCATAGTGGCTGTTGACACCAGAACAAAAAAAGTAATTGCTTCGGGGAAGCGGGCAATGATGATGCATGGGAAAACGCATGAAAACATCAAAACCATACGTCCATTGCAAGATGGAGTAATCGCCGATTTCGAAATGGCGGAATACCTTATCCGAGAGTTGATTCGCAAAGCATGTCCCAAAAATCCATTATTTATGTCGTCTATCCGCATGGTAATTTGTATTCCTTCGGGAATTACCAATGTGGAAGAACGTGCGGTAAGGTCTTCGGCAGAACAAGCCGGGGCAAAAGAAGTCCGTTTGATTCATGAACCTATGGCAGCAGCTATTGGTATTGGCATTGAAGTGATGGAACCTTACGGGAATATGATTGTGGATATTGGTGGTGGTACGAGCGAAATTGCCGTAATTACGTTGGGAGGAATTGCTTCAAATAAATCAATCCGTATTGCCGGAGATGAATTCAATGAAGATATTCAGGAATACATGAAAAAACAGCACAATATTATTATTGGTGAACGTACGGCAGAACGCGTAAAAATTGAAATTGGCGCAGCCATTCCCGACCTTGAAAATCCACCGGAAGATTTTGCAGTTCCCGGACGAGACTTGCTTACAGGAATACCCAAAGAAATTATGGTAAATTATAAGGAAATTGCCCATGCTTTGGACAAATCCATTACCAAGATAGAATCGGCTGTTTTGGAAGCACTTTCTCTTACACCGCCGGAATTGGCTTCAGATATCTACAATAGAGGAATTTTCTTGGTTGGAGGCGGAGCTTTGCTAAGAGGTTTGGATAAGCGGATCGCTTCAAAAACAAAACTAAAAGTTCATGTGGGCGAAGATCCTTTAACTGCCGTGGCAAGAGGAACAGCCATTGCCTTGAAAAATTTCGACAAGTTCAGTTTTTTAATAAAATAGCATAAAAAGACCTTCAAAAGGTTAATTATCTGAAAAAAGCGAAGAGGCTGCTGAAACGAATTCCAGCAACCTCTTCGCTTTTCATTTATATTATTTTATCTTAATCTGGTTGGTCATAGATGAAAGGATTGCCTTCTTCTACAGGTTTCTCCCCATTCAAGGTCATACGAGAAACTTCCGATTTGCTGGAGTGTTGAGGTTCTTTCAAATCCATTCCAAATAACTTGTAAGCGGGGATTTTTTCCAACTCTTCCAAGCCTTGTGGATTTTTCAATTTTTCGTTGATAAGCCTCATACGTTCTGCTCTTTGCTTAAGATAATCTTCTGTCGAGGTATTTTGAGCAGAAAAAGGAACTTCTACAGCAATTTTTTCCTGTTCGTTGATTTCTATATTATTTGAAGGGATAGGTTTTTTTTCTATTATTTCAAAATGCAGTTCTTCATTTGTTTCATTTACTTCGTGAGAATTGTTAAAATCAACATGTTCTTCTGCAACAATTTTTGTTTGTGATGTTTCATTTGTAACAACAGTCTCTTGCATTTGAGAAATCAGCATAGGCTCTTCGGCTGGGTCAAAAGATTCGTGTGTTACAGTTTGAACTTGTTTTTCCGGCTCTATTCCAACTTCCATTTGTGCAATGGCCTCTTCTTCATTTTCTATCTCCAATACAAAAACATTTCCTTTCCCTTCTTGTTCAGGAGCAGGCGCTGTTACTGGTTTTACTATAGGATTTTTAATAATATTATCTCTTTTTTCAGCAATATCAAATTCCTTTGATTCAAAGCCTGTAGCAACCAATGTAATACTTAATTTCTCGCCCAAAGATTCATCAAATCCAACACCCCAAATAACATCAACTTCGGAATCAACTTCTTGTGAAATATAATCTGTAATATCACCCATTTCATCCATATCGACACTGCCGGAGGAAATATATAACAAAATATTTTTCGCACCCCTGATATTGTTGTCATTCAATAAAGGTGAAGAGGTTGCCATTTCAATAGCTCTCAACGCCCTATCAGGACCTTCTGCAATACCAGATCCCATCAAAGCCACGCCGCTATCCTGCATCACTGTATTTACATCTCTAAAGTCAATAGCAACATAGGATTTTACAGTAATAATTTCTGCAATGCCTTTTGCGGCTGCAAGCAAAATGTCGTCTGCTTTTGAAAAGGCTTCGCGCAAATCCATTTTACCAAAATCGCGCAATTTATCGTTGTTAACAATCAGGATAGCATCTACATGTTTTCTCAATTCTCTGATTCCTTCTTCGGCTTGAAGCCTGCGTCTGCGCCCTTCAAAACTAAAAGGTAAAGTAACAATGGCGACTACCAGAATCTTGTTGACATCATCATCAATTTCTACTTCTTTGGCTAATTTGGCTATAACCGGAGCTGCGCCTGTTCCTGTACCTCCGCCCATTCCGGCAGTGATAAAAAGCATTTGTGTATTGTGAAAAAGCAGCTCTTTTATTTTATCGCCCACTTCAAGGGCTCTGTCTCGAGCTACAGCAGGGATATTGCCGGCTCCTAAACCACTTTTTCCCAACTGAATTTTAATTGGGACAGGGCTTGTATCCAATGATTTGTTATCGGTATTACAAACGATGAAATCAACGCCTTCTATTCCGGTGTTGTACATGTGATTAACAGCATTTGTACCTCCACCGCCCACGCCGATGACTTTAATGTATGATGATTGGTATTTAGGCGCTTCAAATTGTAATACACTATTTTCCATTCTATAATTTCCTTTTTACTGATGAAATTAAACTTGCTCTGTATCAGAAAGATTCTTTGCTTTTCTAACACATTGCAACACTTTTTTTGATTTTGTAAAATTAAACGGAAATATTTGTCCGAATTTAGTGCATTTCAAAGAGTTTTCAACAAGTGCGTGTTAATTATTCTTTAACGTCGTCATTAAAGATTTTTCCGATCCACTCCTGAAAAAAATTATCTGTTTTATTCCCAAAAATTTTCCCTTTTGTCGATTTGGTAGTTTTATCTTCCGTTACGCCATTGGTATCTACTTCGTTGGTGTTTTTTTCGGGTTCTTTTTCTTTCGAGGGTTCTTTTATTTTCCCCAAACGGCGTTGTTCCATTTCGGTTTCTTCAATCCCATGGATTACTAAACCTATACCGGTTGCATACATCGGGTTACTCAATTCTTGTTGGGCATCGCCAGACAAATGTTCATTGGGTGTGCCTATGCGTGTATCAATTCCTGTGATAAACTCTGTCAATTGAACAGCATGTTTGATCATGGCGCCACCACCTGTTATAACTATGCCTGCAATAAGTTTACGCTCGTATCCCGAAATTTGAATTTCTCGAAAAACTTGTTCTAAAATCATGGTCATGCGTGCTTCGATAATACCAGCCAAAGTTTTCATGGAAATTTCACGAGGCGCCCTGTTTCTAAAACCGGGAATGGCAATAATATCATCTTCTTTGTTGGCAGTGGCTAAACATGAGCCATATTTTCGTTTCAAGGCCTCTGCTTGTGTTCTCATAATGGAACAGCCTTCCTTAATATCGTCTGTAATTACATTCCCGCCCATGCTGATAACAGCTGTATGACGGATAACACCATCGTGAAAAATAGCAATGTCGGTTGTCCCGCCACCGATATCAACTAAGACCACACCTGCATCTTTATCTCTGTCGTCCAAAACGGCTTCAGCGGATGCAATGGGTTCCAAAATAAGTCCGCTTACGCCTTTGTCATGACTTGTTTTTTCGAGCAAACCTACCACCTCAAGTTCTGCAGCTCTGACACTTCTATAAATATTTCGGATATTAATGGCATGTCCGGTAATAATATGGAAGTTCCCTTCCAAACAAGCACCCGCAACACCTACCGGTGTGGTTTTTAATACTTCACCATCAATAATATAATCTTGTGGCAACACATGGATAATTTCCTCGCCGGGTTGCAGCATTAACTTGTATTGATCCTGCAATAAACGTTGTACATCGGCTTCGGTAACGATATCGTCCTGCCGGTTTACCATGATATTCCCACGGTTTTGCATACTTTTGATATGTTGTCCGGCAATGCCTACATAAACCTCACAAACCTGTACATTGGCTTGCTCTTCGGCCATTTCAACCGCCCGTCTTATGGATTGTGCGGTTTGCTCTATATTGATAACAACACCTCTGCTTACACCAACAGATTCGGTTTTTCCCCAACCCAAAATTTTAATTTTTTTATTTTCGCTTCTTTGTCCTATGAAACAGGCTATTTTTGTGGTTCCAATATCTAAGCCTACAATAATTTCGTTCTCCATAATATCTTTTTTATTTTTTTACACAAACCACTTGATCTTTGTATTTTAGGTTGATTTTGCTGTACAAACTCCACCCCAAATTAGAAAATCCATTCTGATACAAAGCTACTAATTTTTTGAATTTTTCGTCCAGATTTTCTGTATTACCCAACAAAATAACCTGTTCACCAATTTTTGGAATCAATTCAAATTCACCGTCATTGTTCAAATAAACTTGGTCTATTTGTGCTTTCAAAAACGGATTCTTCTCTATAAACAGTGCTAATTTATAAATGTTTGCGATTCCTGTTTTTTGGAAATCGTTATCTGTTTTCAATGATTCTAAAGAGAATGGAACTTTCCATCTCTTTTGAATGGATTGAATATAGCCATTTGCCACCAAAACGTGGGGCGTTTGTATTTTACTTGCAAAAAAAGAAAAACCTTTATCGTCCAAAAAGAAATCTCGTTCTCCGCGTACAGATATGCGGACAATAGGATGGCGCTGTATGGCTTTAATCACCAAATCACCGCGAAGAGTTGTAAAAGCTTCTGCATCTGCTACGAAAGGATTTTTTTCGATAACTTTTTCTATTGCCGAAATATCGATATTTTTGATTTCAACACCTTCAGGAGTACCCAATTTCTGACAAACATCTTTGTATAGATTTTCTTTGGTAACCAAAGTATCTTTGGAAGGATAAATCATCTTGAAATCTACAGATTTGACAGGCCTTTGCCTTTGAGAAATTACAGCAAAAACAACTAAAGCCAACACAGCCACAATGATAAATATTTTTATTGCTATTTTTAATTTTCTTCCCATATTCAACAAAAGACTGTTAATGCCTTGATTTTCTGTTTTTCTGCTATAATTTATTTCTTTACAAATTTACACGATAATTTTGGAAAGAAGGAAACAAATTTGCAAAATATTTTTCACAAAAAACAAAATGGACACTTTTGCTAAGTGAAGTACAATATATTGATATAAAGTAAATTCGCTCTTTATGGATTTTAGATTATAAGATTCTGATGATAACATTTTGTAAATTGTAAAGCCAAGGGAATTTATAAAATGCCTTAATTTGTTTGGTATATATATGCTTGAGGTCATCAGTTTTATAATCAAAGTAATTCTTTATTCCACTCAAATTTCAGATTGCATCAGAGTTTTTTGAACAAATTTTGTTAGATTTCTGTTTTATTAACATGGTAGTAGGTAAAGCGAAATCACCGAATATGTTGCTTTGGTTGGTGGCGATTGGATTTTTTATGCAAACGCTTGACACAACCATTGTGAATACTGCCATTCCGAGCATGGCAAAAAGCCTGAAAGAAAGTCCCTTACACATGCAGGCGGTTGTGGTATCGTATGCCCTGATGATGGCTGTATTGACACCTGCAAGTGGGTGGCTGGCCGATAAATTTGGGACAAGGAAGATTTATCTGATTTCCATAGTATTATTTACATTAGGTTCTTTTCTTTGTGCAAGTTCCCAAAGTTTGATTCAGTTGATTATTTCGCGTGCAATTCAAGGGGCTGGGGGGGCTATGTTGCAACCAGTCGGACGTTTGGTAGTGCTGAAGGCTTTTCCTCACGAAAAGTTTCTAAAAGCAATGAGTTTTGTTACCATTCCAGGAATGATAGGCCCTTTGCTGGGCCCTACGTTGGGTGGCTGGCTGTCGGAATCTTTTTCCTGGCACTGGATTTTCTTAATAAACATTCCAATAGGGATTCTCGGATTTGTCCTTTCCATGATTTACATGGATGACTTTCGGATAAAAGACATTGACAGATTTGACCTCAGTGGGTTTTTGATGATTGCTTTCGGCATGGTTGCCATTTCGGCAGCATTGGATGGTATGGTGGAATTGAATTTGCGATTACCCATTGCCATTTTATTTGTAATTGTGGGATTGGTTTTTGTTGTTAGCTATTGGTTGCACGCTTTGCGTAAGAAAAAAGTTTTGTTCCCAATAAGTTTGTTCAATATTACAACTTACAGGATAGGAATTTTAGGAAGTTTCTTTTCGCGAATAGGAATTAATGCAAGCCCTTTTTTATTACCTTTGTTTTTTCAGGTGGGTTTAGACTTTTCGCCAATAAAATCGGGGCTTATGATGCTCCCTTCTGCCGTTTCCGGAATACTTGTAAAAAGATCAAGTGTGAGAATGATATCCAAAATTGGTTATAGGCCTGTGTTAATGGGGAATACCATTTTGCAGGGTTTGATTTTTGTGAGTTTGATTTTTGTGTCGGAATCTGCCTCTTTGTGGTTGTTATCTGTTTTATTATTTTTGATGGGCGGTGCCAACTCCCTGCAATTTACGGCCATGAATACATTGACTTTAAAAGATTTGGACGAAAAACAATCAAGTAGTGGAAATAGCTTATTGTCCATGATTATGATATTTTCCATGAGTTTCGGTGTTGCAGTGGCAGCTGCTTTGTTAGCGTTGTTCAATCATGTTTCCGAAATGGAACACTATGAAAATCCTCTTTTTGCATTCCATGCATCCTTTATATGTATCGGTATTATTTCTATTATCACATCTGTTATATTTGCCCAATTGTCCAAAGAAAATAGGAATTAGACGCGAGTAGAGCAATAGACGGGAGCGAGGCTCGTTCGCTTCTTTACGAACCTTTTCCTAAGCAATTCAACGTAAAAATCAAAAGGGATTTTATTCTGCCTTAAAATAACTTCAAGAAGCCCTAAAATAATAACCAATTTGTGGTTTTTGTTTTTATGAAAAAGGCACCTGTAAAACGCAAAATTTATCTGTAATTTTGCAAAAAGATGTTTTTTACAAATTTTGCGTACATGATGGAATGAACATGTAAAGAAAATTGAGAAATCTTTACATGAGAAATATAACATGTAAAGAAAATCAAAAAATCTTTACAGGTAGATGTTTTTACAAATGGAAAATCTAATCAAATTATATGTGGGTTCTTCGCAGGTCAGGAAAATCGCTGAAGCGTTGTCTGTGAGCCGTCAGGCGCATTTGAAACTGAAAGGCCTTTCGGGTTCTTTGCCGGCGGTATTGGGCGCTTCATTGTTCCTGAAAACCGAGCAAACCCAGTTTTTTGTGATTTCCGACAAAGAATCTGCCGCCTATTTTTACAACGATTTGGAAACCCTTTTGGGTGAAAAGGATTTGGAAATGGACAAAAAGCAGGTTTTATTTTTCCCCGTTTCCTACAAACAAGCCTACCAAATTGAAGAAACCGACAATGCCAATATGCTTTTGCGTGCCGACATTCTGAACCGGTTGAACGACAATTTGCCTCCAAAACTGATTGTAACTTACCCCGAAGCGGTTTCCGAAAAAGTAATCTCCGGTAAAAGTTTAGCAAAAAACACGCTGAGAATCAATATTGGGGAGGTTTTGTCTGACGATTTTTTGATTGATGTTTTTTCGGAATATGATTTTGAACGTGTCGATTTTGTGGTGGAACCCGGACAATATGCTTTCCGGGGCGGAATTATCGACGTTTTTTCGTTTGCCAACGAATATCCGTTCCGCATTGAACTTTTTGGAGACATGGTGGAATCTTTGCGTTCTTTCGATGTGGTGACACAGCTTTCCAAAGAAAATTATGAAAGCATTTCCATTTTGCCCAATATCAAAAGTGAAAAAATTGAGCTGCAGGAAAAAGTTTGCCTGATAGATTATCTTCCTCAAAATACGGTACTTTGGTTCGACAATTTGGGGTTTTTCCTTGACAAATTAGACAAAGAATTTGACAAAGCACAGCAGAAATTCAACAACCTGAATACCACCATTCAGCAGTTGCCACCCGAAAAACTTTTTACTACTTCGGAAGAAACAGCAAGGCTATTGTCTTTGTTTACAACCATTGAGCTCCAAAATTCAAATTTCTTCAAACAAACGCAATTATTGGAATTTTCTTCGGTTCCACAACCGGCTTTCAACAAGCATTTTGAGCTGCTGATGTCCGAATTGGAAAAATATACCGAACTGTCGTACCTGAATTTTATTTGTGTGGAAAACACCAAACAAGCCACACGTTTAGAACAGATTTTCAGTGATTTATCGGAAAAAGAAAAGAAAAATATACAATATTCCATTTTGGATCTTTCGCTAAGCGAAGGATTTATCGACACTGATGAAAAAGTCCTTTGCTTTACCGACCATCAAATTTTTGAACGTTACCACCGCTATAAAATCCGTACACAAGACGAACAACGCCAAGCGCTTACGCTGAAAGATGTTTTCACGCTTTCGCCCGGCGATTTTGTTACACATATCGACCATGGCGTGGGGCGGTTCGGAGGCTTGGAGAAAATAGAAAACAACGGCAAAATCCAGGAAGCTATCCGACTGGTTTACAAGGATAACGACATCATGTATGTCAGTATTCATTCCTTGCACCGCATCAGCCGTTATATTGGAAAAGAAGGAGCTGTTCCAACTTTAAACCGTTTGGGTTCAAACACTTGGCAGGTTTTAAAAAACAAAACCAAACAAAAGGTAAAAGATATTGCCAAAGACCTTATTCGTCTATACGCCAAGCGAAAAGAAAGCAAAGGCTTCGCTTTTTCGGCCGACAGCTATTTGCAAAACGAACTCGAAGCTTCTTTTATTTACGAAGACACGCCCGATCAATTCAAAACCACACAGGACGTCAAGCGCGATATGGAGTCTGTGGCGCCCATGGATCGTTTGGTTTGCGGCGACGTAGGTTTCGGGAAAACGGAAATTGCCATCCGGGCGGCATTCAAAGCCGTGGCAGATAGCAAACAAGTGGCCATATTAGTCCCGACAACGATTTTGGCTTTTCAGCATTATAATACCCTCAGCGACCGTTTGAAAGATTTTCCTTGCCGTGTGGAATATCTGAACCGTTTTAAAACGGCCAAAGAAAAGAAAAAGATTTTGGAAGATGTGGAAGCCGGAAAAATTGATGTTTTGATTGGCACCCATATTATTGCTTCCAAAAATATGAAATTCAAAGATTTAGGATTGCTGATTATCGACGAAGAGCAAAAGTTTGGCGTTTCGGTAAAGGAACGGCTTAAAGAGTTGAAAGTAAATGTAGATACGCTTACTTTGACGGCAACGCCAATTCCTCGTACTTTACAATTTTCGTTGATGGGCGCTAGAGACCTTTCGGTTATCAACACGCCGCCGCCAAACCGCTATCCTATTCAGACAGAGCTTCATAATTTTAATGAAGAGATCATTCGCGATGCCATTTTATTTGAACTTTCGCGTGGCGGACAGGTTTATTTCATCAATAACCGCATTCAAAACCTGATGGAATTGGCCGGTTTGCTGAAACGCTTGCTTCCCGATGCTACGGTTGCCGTGGCGCACGGACAAATGGAAGGCGAAAAATTGGAAGAAATCTTGATGGATTTTATCGACGGGAATTACGATATTTTGCTTTCTACGGCTATTGTGGAAAATGGCTTGGATATTCCAAACGCCAACACCATTATTGTGAACGATGCTCAGCATTTTGGCCTGAGCGAATTGCACCAATTACGGGGCAGGGTTGGGCGTTCGAACAAAAAATCTTTCTGCTTTTTGCTTACACCTCCACTTTCGTTACTTACGCCAGAAGCGCGTAAACGCCTGAAAGCCATAGAAGAATTTTCCGACATTGGCAGCGGATTCAATATTGCCATGCGCGATTTGGATATCCGCGGCGCCGGAAATATTTTGGGAGCCGAACAAAGCGGTTTCATTTCGGAAATCGGTTTCGATATGTATCAAAAGATATTGAACGAAGCTTTGGACGAACTTAAGGAAACGGAATTCAAGGGTTTGTATGAACAGGATGCTGCGGAAAAAACGCAATTTGTAAAAGAATGTGTAATTGAAACCGACTTGGAAATTCTGATACCGGATTCTTACGTAACCAATATTACGGAACGCCTTATCCTTTATAAGGAATTGGATGCGTTGGAAACCGATGAAGACCTCGAAATTTACAAATCCAAATTGACAGACCGTTTTGGGCCTATCCCCAATGAAACTTCGGAATTGGTGGAAACCATTAAGTTACGCCGGACAGCCAAAGAAATCGGCTTTGAAAAATTAGTCTTGAAACAAAATAAATTGGTAGGCTTTTTTATTTCCAATCAGGAATCGGAATACTATAATTCTGAGTATTTTACAAAAGTTTTGCAGTTTGTGCAAACCTATCCGAATTTATGTCAAATGAAAGAAGGAAAGGAAAAATTGACGTTGAGTTTTGCAAAAATCGACAGTGTGCAGAAAGCTTTGGAAGTATTACGGAAAATAGTTGAAATCTAATTCCCAATAAGATGATTACAATTTTAGGCCCTACCGCAAGCGGAAAAACCCAATTGGCAGTTCATTTGGCAGCCAAATGCAGTGGAGAAATCATTAGCGCCGATTCGCGCCAAGTATATGTGGGCATGGATTTGGGAACCGGAAAAGATTTGAAAGAATATTCTTTGAACGGAAAAAACACCCCCTATCATTTAATTGACATAAAACAAGCCGGTTACGAGTATAATGTTTTTGAATTTCAACAGGATTTCCTGAAATCCTATCAACAGATTGAAAGCAAAGGAAATACGCCTATTTTTTGTGGAGGAACCGGTTTGTATTTAAGCGCAGTATTGAATCGGTATGATTTACAGGAAGTCCCTCAAAATGAAAAACTTCGAGAGGATTTAAAAGAGAAACCTTCCGAAGAATTGGTCGAAATGTTGAAATCAATGACAAGCCTGCACAACCAAACCGATATCACAGAGAGGGAACGTCTGATTCGTGCTTTGGAAATTCAGATTTACAGAAAGGAAAATCCTCATAACAAGATATTTCCGGAAATTAAAAATACTTGTTTTGGTATTTTGTTTGAACGGAATTTGTTGCGAGAGAGAATCACACAGCGTTTGTCGCAACGTTTGCAAGATGGAATGATTGAAGAGGTGGAAAATCTTCTTTCTCAGGGAATAAAATCGGAAAAATTGTTATTCTATGGCTTGGAATATAAATATGTTACTCTGTTTTTGCAAAAGGAAATCTCTTATGAACAGATGTTTACGCTTTTAAATACAGCCATTCATCAATTTGCCAAACGCCAAATGACATGGTTTCGCCGCATGGAACGGCAAGGGCTGAAAATCAATTGGATTGAGGGAACATTGCCGTTGGAGGGAAAACTTCAACAGATAATGTTACACTTGAAACAGGATCATAATTTCAAATCTTTGTAAATTTGTTTACTTACATCTACAAAATATTTCTTTTATGAATATCAAACTTTTTCAGCAAAAATTCTTTTCGGCAAAGCCTCAAGAGAATTTTAAAAAAATCAAAGAAAGTATTAACAATTTGGGAACAAATGAATTGGGATTGTTTTCAACCTTCGCTCTTTGCGGAAATCTGCCTCAAAGCAGTTTGAAATACTTATCTATACAAGAAGAAATTGGAGTTGTTTTATCGGAGTGCATCGAAATTTCGGCAAACAAAAACTTTATCGTATTTGTGCCCGAAAAAGAAAATAATTCCCTGATACTATGCTATGTAAGTAACAAAAATCTTCAAAAAATTTCTTTCCAAACAACTTCGGAAATTCCTGTAATTGACTTTGAAGGCCAAAAAATTGGACTTACTTTATTTGGAATAAACCATTTAGCTGAAATTTCAAAAGAAATTTCCACTTTGATTTGCTTTGGAAAAAATTCCATAGGTATTGTAGATAAAGATGCTTACTATCAGGAACTTTCACTTGTTTCTAAGAAAAATAAAATCCCGGTGGTATTTGTCGATAATGTGGGAAGTGCAGCCAATTTGCTTTATCCGGGCGGCTCTTTCTGTGTGGATGAATCAACAAATTCCGGAATATTCTTTCCATATTTCAAAGATTTTTCACAAAATACTGATATCAAGAATATTACAGCTTCAATACAGAAAGAAACAATTTCTTCGATAGCTTTTTTGCAGAAAGCGTTGGTAATAGGAATTCAGGATTATATGTTTCAACGAAATTTCAAAAAAGTGGTTTTAGGGCTTTCAGGTGGCTTGGATTCGGCTTTGGTGGCTGCTTTGGCGGTGGAAGCTTTGGGCAACGAAAATGTGAAAGGAATTTTAATGCCTTCGGAATTCTCTTCCGACCATTCGGTAAATGATGCCGTGGATTTGGCAAAAAACCTGCATATTGAATATGAGATTCTACCAATAAAAAATATTTACAAGCAGTGTAATACCACTTTGGACCCCATTTTTTCGGGAACACCTTTCAGTTTAGCGGAAGAAAACCTGCAAGCCCGTATCAGAGGCTTGTTGTTGATGGCGGTTTCCAATAAAACCGGCGCTGTGCTTTTGAATACGTCCAACAAAAGCGAATGCGCCGTGGGATACGGGACTTTGTACGGCGATATGTGCGGTTCGTTGGCTGTAATCGGCGACCTTTACAAAACCGAAGCTTTTGAAATGGCAAGGTATATCAATCGCGAAGTGGAAATAATTCCTGAGAACACAATTTCGAAACCCCCTTCGGCAGAACTTCGCCCCAACCAAAAAGACAGCGATTCTTTGCCCGATTATCCCATTTTGGACAGGGTTCTTTTTGCTCACATTGAAGAAAATAAATCGGCAGAAGAAATTTTTGCAGAAAATCCGGATATAGAATCCCTTTTAATTACCAAAGTGTTGCAAATGGTCGCTAACTGTGAATATAAAAGACGTCAGGCAGCGCCTTGTTTAAAGCTGAAACCTAGTAGTTTTGGTATAGAAAGATTGATGCCGTTTTGAGGAAAAGCGTTTACCAACATTTGGCATCTTTATAGAACAACGGATCAAATTGCCAAGAGAAAAATAATTCATGAGTTCCGGCTTTTGAAAGGGACGCAATATTTCCTACCCCATAAGTAAAGGAATATCCCAAACGCATTTTCGGCGTAAAGTGCATTCCTGCCAATGTAGTGAATTGTCCGTGAGTGGCATACATTGCGCCTACCCAAAATTTATCATTGTATTTGTAGGGGCGTTTGGTTTTCAAAAAATAGAAAATGGCGCCACCTTCGCCATAATGAATGTTATCGCGCGCTATATAAGACAGGCAGGGTTCAATGCTAACATCATCAACAATATTGAATCGCGATGAAATATAGGTCCAAACGCTTATGGCAGGCCTGTCGGTTTCCCAATTGCCAAAAAATCCCAAATGTTTTACCGAAGCCCCCAATTTGAAAGGCCCTTTATATTCAATCCCCAAATCGAATTCTGGAGCAATATCATTCGTGTTTTTATTGGCTAAAATGGGATCGTTGCTTTGCAATATCATGTTTTCCTGAATATTACTAACCTGAGTTCGATGTAAGAAAAAAGATAAAAGAGTTGCATATTTGAATAAAAAGTTGTAATTTTATATTTGATTTTCAAGTAAATATAAAAACAACTTACAAATATGCAACATACAAATATAGTCGAAAAATTTTTCAT
>JAVBMO010000037.1:0-6865 GCA_031552355.1 Bacteroidales bacterium
TCTTCGCAGTTTACCAAGCGAAGAAAATTTTGATCTTCATCGCCATAAACTTTTGGGACAACAAAAAGGACCTCCATTCCCAAATTTACCATTGCATTGGTCAAACCATAACATGCTGTACCCAACCCACCTGTGATATGGGGCGGAAATTCCCAACCGAACATCAATACTTTCATAAGACCAAATTTTAGAGTTCTTTAATAGTTTTTCTATAGTTTAAACAAATCTGTATTATTTTTGTTTGCTTAAATCTATCAAGTTTTTCATGCGTAAAATCTCTGCGACACTCCATGCCTGAGAGATGGTTCCGCCAGGCAAATATGGAGGATCCCCATCAAAAACTTCTGAAATGGTTCCAAGTCCTGCTTCCAAAAGAGTTTCTTCGAATCCGTAGTATAAATCTTCTATGTATGAAAGGCCTGACCTACCATAAACTCTAAGGTACGCTTCGGCAAAATGCCCTAAAAGCCAAGTCCAAACCGTTCCTTGATGATAGGCTGAATCGCGTTCTTCCTGAGGACCGAAATAGTGCCCTTTGTAATTGCAATCTTTGGGTGAAAGCGTGCGCAAACCTCTTGGTGTCAGAAGTTCGGTTTTCACAATTTCTACTACCATTTGTTGCAACTTTAAACTCAACGGGCTATAAGGCAATGAGGCTGCAAAAACCATATTCGGTCGGATAGAAAAATCTTTATATCCATTGTTTGCACAATCGGCCAAACAGCCATTTTCTTTAGACCAAAACACACGTTTGAAAGCTTCGGGGAAATCGGCTATCAAGCCTTCCCATTCTTCTACAAAGGCGTTGTCTTTTGCCAACTTGGCCACTTCAATGGAAAACATTACGGCATTGTACCACAACGCATTGATTTCAATAGGCATTCCTATACGTGGCGTAACGCCTCTCCCGTTTACCATGGCGTCCATCCAAGTAAGGGCTTTACCATCTTGTCCTGCCCAAATAAGTCCTTCGGGAGTTCTATGAATGTTAAAATGAGTACCGTTTTTAAAGCCGTTCAGAATCAAAAGCATTTTTTTTCCATATTCTTTCCAAATTTTATCTTTGGTTTGAGTATGTTCCGCATATTGTTGCAAAGCCCAGAAAAACCACAAAGGCGCATCCACGGAATTATAGGCAGAGTGGTCGCCTTGCCCGATGTTGGGGAATAAAGGCCCATCAAGTTCTTCGAGCATAGTGTCGATAACCGCTTTGCAGTCAGCTTCTTTTCCTGTGGTTAAAGTTAAACCGGGCAACGAAATAAAGGTGTCGCGCCCCCAACGGCCAAACCATGGAAATCCTGCAATGACTTCGGTTTTCTTTCCGATTTTTACAATAAAATCTCCTGCTGCCTTTTTCAGGTAGTCTTCCAAATTTTCAATTTTTTGGCACAAAGCAGCTTCTTTTTCAAAAGTTCTGGAAATACTTATAGGCGTTACTTCTTTTAATCCTACTGAAAAATAAAGTTCATCGCCGGCATTTAATTCTACTTCAAAATTTCCGGGAGTGTAAAGATCTTCGAGAAAATCGTAACCGCGTTCCATTTCGCGTTCGTATTCAAAATTGTAATACCATGCTGGGTTTTCTTTGAAGGCAGATTTCATGGAGGTTTGCATGTAAAGCGGCGTATAATTCTCGTATAAGCAAGAATTGATACCATTTTTACAAGCAGCCACTTCTTTATTGATTTGGTCATTTGCTTTTGACAATTGATGTACTTGTCGAAAAGCAAGTAGAGGTTTAAGTTTTAACAAAAATTTGAAGTTTGCATCCAAAACCTTGTATTTTATAATGAGGTAATTCTGATTTTTCGACATTAACAATTGCTTGGACAGCAAAATAGTCCCCACGCGGTAAATATGCGTTTGTACAGGCGAAAAGGTAAATTCTTCTAAATACTTATGTCCGTTTGGATACAGGCTATTGTTTTCGTAGCGGTGAAGCGCTAAATTCCATTCCTGTTCGTTTTGTTCTATAGTTTCGTCCAAACTTGATAACAACAAGTGGTTATCATTATTAAAAGCCGGTTGCGGCGCAATAAAAAGGCCATGATATTTCCTTGTATTGCAGAAAGTTAAACTTGTGGTAGCAAAAGCACCATTTGAACTGCAATGTAAAATTTCTCTTTCCAGAGAATAAGGGAGAAAAACAAGTTGTTCTTTAGAAAAATTAAGATGTTTCATGGTTTATGTTTGGATTTGGCGTTTAAGAAACAATATAGAGTATTTTTTGTTGGGGAAAAGTATCAAGTTGTGCTTGCAAATATAATTAATTTTAATTAAAAAACAAAGAAGAAAATAAAAAAAATCTGTTACAGCTATTTTTTTTATAAATACCTGTGTATTAAAATATTTTCTAAATGGATAGCATTTTTATTTTTTCCAGTATGGCGGGAAGAACAAAATAAGCACAGTCATAAGTTCCAAACGTCCTACCAGCATAAGGGCAGAAAAAATCCATTGAGCTGTATGGGAAAAGTGAATATAATTCCCAAATCCACCGCTTTCGCCAAAGCCCGGCCCATAGCTACACATGGCAGTGATAGCAGCCCCCATGGCTTCCACGGCATCTACACCTGAAAGAATAAGGGCCAATGTTCCGGCAACGAAAACACCTACGTATATCAAAAAGAATGCCAAAGCATTTCCTATGGCATTTTCAGAAAGGATTTTTTTATTCATACGAATTGGCAAAACCGCCTTTGGATGTACGATATTGGCCAAAACATGCCGGCAATTTTTAAATAAAATAACAATCCGGATAATTTTAATTCCTCCTGCCGTAGATCCGGCCATCCCGCCTCCAAACATCAGAATGAGAAAAATAAAAGAAATGGCAGGCGCCCACAAAGTATAATCCGCCGAAACGAAACCTGTAGTAGAAGCCACACTTGCCACTTGGAAAAACCCATGCCGGATGGATTCTTCCCATCCATAATTAGTTGTTTGGTGCAAAATAGCGATAACCAAAATACTTGAAATCAAAATAATGGAAAGGTAAATACGCCATTCTTCATCTTTCAAAACACTTTTAATCCGGCCTTTTAACAAAAAATAGTTGAGCGAATAGTTCCATGCAGCCACAATCATTGAAATAGCCAATACATATTGCGCAAAGGGCGGATAACTTGCAACACCATCGGATTTTATTCCAAATCCACCACTGGATACGGCCGAAAAAGCATGTGTAAAAGCTTCAAAGAGATTCATTCCACCAATTATCAAAAAGATAATGGTCCCGAATGTCATAATAGCATAAGTAAGCCAAATACGCCGGGCTGAGGTAATTAAATGTGGGTGTATCTTATCTTTCGACGGACCTGAAACTTCAGCAGAATAAAGGCTCATGCTGTTGATACCCAAAAAAGGAACAAAGGCTACCACCAGCACAATCATACCCATACCGCCAATCCATTGGCTTAGCGAACGCCAAAAAACAATTCCTTTGGGCGCAACCTCAATGTCGGGAATAACACTGGCGCCGGTGGTCGTAAAGCCTGACATGGCTTCGACAAAAGCGCCGGAAAAATCCGGAATGGTTTCACTAAGCAGATAGGGCAAGGTGCCGAAACAGGATGCAATAATCCAGATAAATGTAACAGTAAAAAAGGCAATCCGCTTATTAATGTGTTTGGGATGTTTTCTGAAAACAAGAAAAAGTAACGCACCAACACAAAAAGTAATCCCCGATGAAAGGATAATAGCATGGGCATCGGAACCACCGTAATGATACGACGCAGGCAGACAAAGCAGCATGCAAAGGCCTTCTACTGCCAAAATCATTCCAAAAAGGTGAAAAACAAATTTCATTTGCTGTGCCATATCTTTCTCAGGATTTCCAAAATGAAGGTGAAAACAATGCCACAATGGCAAAAACTTCCAAGCGTCCGGCAAGCATTAAAATAGATAGAATCCATTTCTCAATGGAAATTAAATCCGTAAAATTACATTCAGGACACAAATTTACAACCGCAGGCCCTATGTTTCCCAGCGAAGCAGCAGACAAACTCAAGGCTGTGCGCATGCCTTCGCCACAAAGTGTTAGCAGAAAGCCCCCGGCCATGGCAAAAAGTATATACATAAAGAAAAACGCAAAAACCGTGTTCAATACTTCCGGACGCAATATGACGCCATCATTTTTTACAGGAATAATTGCCCGTGGATGAAGTTGTTTTTTAAACTGTGAAAAAAGATACTTCAAAAGTAACGTAACCCTTGTAATTTTAATTCCCCCAGAGGTTGAACCCGCACATCCGCCCATAAACATCAAAGGGAACAGAATCACAGGCAATAAATTTCCCCACGACACAGATGCAGGAATTACATATCCTGTAGTGGAAACAATGGAAATAATGGTAAAGCAGGCATGCTGGAAAGAACCGCCCGGTTTTCCGCCAAGCGCAAGGGAGCCTACAAAAAGAATTCCAATATACACCAAAATGATTCTAATATACCACCGGAATTGTTCGTCTTTCCAAAGCTTTAGCGGATGACCCGAAAAAAGGAGAAAAAGCAGGCCAAGATTTATTCCTGAAAAGAACATGAAAACTGCAATAACATTTTGAGAATACGTCGAAAAGCAAGCAAGCCCTATGTTTTTGGTAGAAAATCCCCCTGTGGAAATCGTACTCATGGCATGGCAAACCGAATCGAAAATATTCATGTCGCCAAAAGCCAGAAAAACAAATAAAACAACTGTAAGAATTAAATAAAGCCCTAAAAATTCGCGTGTTACTTGAATGATTTTAGGATGAAATTTAGGTTTCAAAGGGCCGGAAATTTCTGCAATATAAAGGTGCTGAGCGCCATGCCGCAATTGTTTTACCAAAATAATGGTAAACATGGCAAGCCCGCCACCACCCACCCATTGCGACAAGCTTCGCCAAAGCAGGATGCCACGGCTTTGTGCTTCTACATTTTTGAAAATGGTTGCTCCGGTGGAAGTAAAACCCGACATAGACTCAAAAAAAGCATCGCTGAAACCGCTTACAGATTGCGAAAGCAGAAAGGGAAGGCTTCCGGCCAAAGGCACAAAAATCCACATGAGAGCGACAATAAAAAAACCTTCTTTCCGCAGAATAGGCACATTGTTTTTTTGCCGGCAAACCATGCGAAGTAAAAATCCCGAAAAAAGCGTAATGGCCGACGAAGCCCCAAAAGCTAAAGCCTCATTCATTTCGCCGGTAAAAAGAGTAAACAGCATTGGAATCCACATAAGAAACCCTGTTCCCCAAAGGATATGCCCTATGGCAGCCAAGATAAGGCGGAAATTCAAATACTGCGCATGTTTCATACGTTAGTTAAAAAGTTTTGCCAATTCCGAAATGGATTGAGGAATGGTGAACGCCACCACTTTGTCGCCGGCCTGAATCTGAGATGCCTGCCGGGCAATAAAAGCATCATTGTCACGGATAATACCGCCAATGGTGGTTCCTTGCGGCAGTTTCAAATCACTGATTTTTTTCTTAGTAGCAGGGGAATCCTTATGAACAATAAATTCTATAGCTTCTGCATTGGTACCGCTCAACCATTTGCTGGCATTGACTTCTGCTTGCAAAGTAAAGCGGGCAATATAGCTTGCCGTAATCAATTTTTTATTAATAATGGTATCAATTCCAATATCTTGCGAAAGGTCTATAAAATCAATATTTTCCACCAAAGCGATGGTCTTCTTTACACCATGTTTGCGAGCATGGAGGCACGTTAGAATATTGGTTTCTGTGGAATCGGTAACCGCAATAAAAGCGTCGGTATTGGCAATGCCTTCGTCTTCCAAAAGGTCTATGTTGGTGGCATCGCCATGAATAATCAAAGTTTTGGTAAGGTGTTCGGCCAAAGTATAACAACGTTCTTTGTCGGAGTCAATCATTTTTATCGACATGCGTTTTTCCAAATTCTTGGCTGTTTTAGTGCCAATCCGTCCGCCACCGGCAATAATGGCAGATTTAATACGCAAATCGGATTTTCCCAACAACGATTGAACTTCTTCGAAAGCCGAAGGTTTGGCTATTACATAAACCAAGTCGTTTTTTTGGAAAATGTCTTCGCCTTTGGGGATAATGGTTTTGCCGTTCCTGACCAAAGCAATGGTTTTGGCTTCCATGTCAGGGTGTTCGCTTCCCACCTGGCGGAAAGTTTTGTGCAGAACTTTGGTATTGTCTTCCACCCGCAAAAGGTATATAGTGAGCAATCCATCCGAAAAGTCGAAAATTTCGGTAGCAGCACTGTTATTCAACAAATTCACTATTTCTTTTGCCGCAATCCGCTCAGGACAAACCATTTCATCGATGCCCAAGCCACGGAAAAAAGATTTATTTTCCCGCGTCAGAAACTCAATATTGTTGATGCGGGCAATGGTGCGTTGCGCACCAAGTTTTTTCCCCAGAATGCAAGTCAGCAAATTGATGGTTTCGTCATGCAAAACAGAAATCAACAGGTCTGCGTTGGCACAATCGGCTTCCTTGAGTACATTGGGCGAAGTGGAATTTCCTGCAATGGTCAATAAATCTGTTTCAGATTCAATCATTTGCAGAAGTTCCTTGTGTGGATCCACCACCACAATGTTATGTTCTAATTCTGTAAGCGAACTGGCAAGGTGAAAACCCACTTCGCCATCACCGGCAATAATAATGTTCATTATTAAATATTATAAAAAGGGTACAAATTTAAGGATAAACTCTAAACCGTGAGTATATCTCATGAACTTTTTATTCAAGAAAAACTTTATAACCTGAGTTCGATATAAGCATTTTCTTAAAAGAGAGCTAATTGAGTTGTTTTCGGTTCAAATTCCACTTTGATGGACGGCTTCTTTGGAAAGAAGCTGTAAGCGGCTAATCCCGCCAATAGATTAGTCGAAAAATTGGCG
>JAVBMO010000001.1:0-13437 GCA_031552355.1 Bacteroidales bacterium
TTTTACATTAATCATTTTATTATCATGATTGAAAATTTAGGGCACCAAAATAGTATTATCAATCAATATGTTTCGGAACTCCGCCATATTGAAATCCAGAAAGATAGCTGGCGTTTCCGTAAAAATTTGGAAAGAATCTCCTCTCTAATGGCTTATGAAATCAGCAAAAAGATGGAGTTTGCCCCTGAATTGGTTTGTACACCTTTAGGTGAATTGGATGTTCCTGTTTTGAAAAGCCAGCCTGTTGTTGCGTCTATTTTGCGAGCAGGAATACCTATGCAAAACGGTATGCTTAGTGTTTTCGACAAAGCCGAGAATGCCTTTGTGGCGGCTTACCGGAAATATAAAAAAGAAGACGATTTTGTAATTCGCCTGGAATATGTAACTTGTCCCGATTTGACAGGAAAAACCTTGATATTGGTAGATCCCATGTTGGCTACAGGTTCCTCTATTTTGCAAGTTTGGCAAGAATTGAGGAAATATGGAGATCCTGCACATACCCATTTTGTATCCGTTTTGGCATCTGAAGAAGGAATTATGTATTTGAAACGCAACATTCCTGAAGAAAATATAAGCATTTGGGTGGCGGCTATTGACCAGGAATTGACAGTGCATTCTTACATTGTGCCCGGCCTTGGCGATGCCGGCGATTTAGCCTTTGGATCCAAGTTGCAGGGCGAAATCTAATTATTTGCCACTGCTTAAACAAAATAGAAGATAATTTGTTTTCTTTTAAATAATTAACCATTTCTTTTACTAAATATTACTGATGATATGAATCCCTTGTTGAACACACTCCTACGCTTTGCCATTTCTGCAAATTTGCAGGATAAGGATGAATTTGTAAACAAAGTGGCTGCTTTTTTGGAAGAAAAAGTCGGCGCTAATGAAGATCAGGCAAAAGTTCTTAGTGAAAAAGTTCTTTTAGCCATGTCCACTGCAAAAGACCAATTGGAATTGATGCAAATTATTTCGGCAATCAAAACTAAAAACACTCATTTGGAAGGAAAAATCGATGAATTATCCAAATCCATTGATGAATTGAAAGAATACTTGAATAAAAAATAATGTTACTATTTAATCTCTATAAAAACTGGTTGTCGTTTTTGCGGGCATGTCAGATATTTTTTGTCGTGCTTCGCTATGTTTTTCGTGAAGCGTTCTACCGTAGCCGTTGGGGAAAGAAACGCCTACAAAAAAGGCCGCAAATACAAATCGATTATAAAAGTACTCCGCAACGGGTGCGTTTGGCCATTGAAGAACTGGGGCCAACTTTTGTTAAATTCGGGCAGATTTTGGCAGACCGGCCCGACATTGTTTCAGAATCCTTGAGAATAGAGTTAAAACGTCTGCAAACCAAAGCAAATCCTATAGATGACAATACGGCCATTCGTTTAATTGAAGACGAACTTGGCCGGCCTTTGATGGAAATATTTTCAGAGTTCGACATGAATTGTTTGGCTTCGGCATCTATTGGACAGGTTTATCAGGCAAAACTGAAAGATGGCGAAGACGTAATTGTAAAAATACAACGCCCTCGTATTCAAGAGAAAATATCCATCGACCTTCGCCTGATGCGTATTTTGGCAAAGAAATTTGTATTGTATTATCCCGAAATGGCGGCTATCAATATTGTGGGTTTTGTAAACGAATTTGCCAAACGGATTACTAACGAACTGGATTACAAAAACGAAGAAAATAATATCCGCCGTTTTACCATTATGTTTCAGGAAAATCCTCTGATTTATGTGCCCAAAACATATCCTGAATATACTACAAGGAAATTGTTGATAATGGAAAAAATTACAGGGATTTCGCCGGACAATATTTTTGAGTTACATCATCAGAATTACGACACAAAGCAAGTGGCTGAAACCGGCGCCAACGCCCTATTGAAAATGATTATGGAGTATGGTTTTTTCCATGCCGACCCCCATGCAGGAAATATTTTCATTATGCCCAACAATGTCATTGCTTTTATTGATTATGGGATGGTGGGAGTGCTTCGTCCGCGCGAAATGACCTTCTTGGCAGATTTTTGTTTGGGTTTTGTACGAAAAGATTCCCGGTCCATAGCTAAATCGCTTATCACACTTTGTAATGCCAAGTTTTTCGATGAAAAAGAAGAATTGGAATTTGATATAGATGAAATTATCAAAGCCAACAGCTATCGCGATGTGGAAGAAATTGATTTGGCCGATATTATGCAACAATGTATCAATGTTATTGTAAAATACCGCCTTTCCATTCCTTCCGGAATTTTTATGTTGGTAAAAGCTTTGGCAAGCATTCAGCAATTTGCCTTGGCATTGGATCCTCAAATTTCGCTGCTTCCCATTATTACGCCTTATGCACGGAATTTGGTTATGCAAAAATACCATCCTAAAAAAATAGCATCGCAACTATACGACACTTTGGCCAGCTACATTGATTTGGTTACTACATTCCCCAACAGTATCAATGAAATTTTGTATAAACTGAAGCAAGGCAAAATACATCATGAAATTTTAGTACAAGAAACGGATGGCCTCAATAGAACTTTGCGCCAACTTACATACCGTTTTGCTTCCGTTTTATTGATAGTAGGACTTTTTGTAGGTTCTTCTATACTGGTTGTTTTCAGCGACAAACATGATTACGGTCGGGCAGGTTTAATTATTTCAACTATTATCATTTCTCTTTTACTTATTCGGATGATGTTTGTCAAACGGAAGTAAACAAAGACTTTACTATGAATGCACTAAAAAATTCCGAACTGGTTTTAGCACCCGACGGAAGCTTGTACCATATCCGCTTAACCGATGAACATATTGCCGACAATGTTTTGTTAGTTGGCGACCCTGCAAGGGTTGATATCATTGCTTCTTTTTTCGAAAAAATAGAATTCAGGAAAGAAAATCGTGAAATCAGGTCTTGTACAGGTTATTTCAATTCCCAGCGCATTACGGTTCTTTCTACCGGTATGGGTACCGACAATATCGACATTGTTATAAACGAGTTGGATGCCGCTGTAAATATTGATTTAGCTACACGCCAAGTAAAGGAAAATCATCGGAAACTGAATTTAATCCGTTTGGGAACTTGTGGCGCTTTGCAAGCCGATATTCCTGTGGAATCTTTCATTGCATCCGAATCTGCCATAGGCTTGGATGGTTTGTTGAATTTTTACAAAGCCGATTCCGAACTTTTTCGCAACGATATTTCCGTAGCTTTTATCAAACATACACTTTGGAGCGAGAAACTCCCCTACCCTTACGTTGCCGAAGCATCGCCTATTTTGCTTGATAAAATAGCCGGAGGATTGTTTAGAGGAATCACAGCCACAGCTCCCGGATTTTACGGCCCGCAAGGAAGGCGCCTAAGGATAGAGCCTAATGTCCCTGACACGGAACAATATTTATCTACTTTTTCATTCAATGGAGCGCGGATTCTGAATTTTGAAATGGAAACATCCGCTATTTACGGATTATCCAAACTTTTGGGGCACGAAGCCCTTACTGTCTGTTTGGCTGTGGCAAACCGTATAAACGGAATTTTTGTAAGCGATTACCATCCTGCCATGAATAGAATGATTGAACATGTTTTGCAAAGGTTGGCAACATCCATATAGAGGCAAAAAGCATAACCGAAGTCAGGATTTGAAAATGTGAAGATTTGGAAATGAGGAAATGGAACAGTCGTTTTTAGGCAAAAGGAATAGCCAAAAATCAGAATGGTGAAATGTCTTTAATTTTCAAATTGTTGAATTGTCAAATTGTTGAATTGTCAAATTGTTGAATTGTTGAATTGTTGAATTGTCAAATTCATTCGAAATTCTTAACTAAAAAAATCTACGAGAAACTTATAAACCCTTGGATTGTTTATATTAAGTAAACACAATTTAAACACTTAATACAGATACAATCATGGAAACAATCAATTTCATAAAAGATTATGCAAATAAGCAAATCGTCATAACTTGTATATTCAATAAACCTGTAAACATTATTTGGGATGCTTTTTGTAATCCGGCAACTTTGGAAAAATGGTTTGCTCCCAAACCCTACAAAGCAGTTACCCGGAAATCCGATTTCAAGGAAGGAGGATATTGGTTATACTACATGCTATCGCCCGAAGGTGATAAACATTGGGGTATTACACAATATAAGAAAATATCCGTAAATAAATCATACGAGGCTTCCGACGCCTTTTGCGATGAAAATGGTGTTGTGGATAAATTGCTTCCTCAATTGAATTGGTTATATAACTTTTCTGAAAAAAACGGAAAAACCACTGTCTATATTGCCATTACATTGGACAATGAAGAACAAATGAGGCAGTTGCTCGAAATGGGTTTTGAAGAAGGGTACAGAATCGGATTAAATCAACTTCAAGAATTGCTTAAAATGAAGAATGAATAAGGGTTGGTCGTTGCGCAACACTTATTACAGAATTGAAAATTGAAAGTTGAGAATTGAAAATGTTTGTCGCTGCGCATCATTGCGTTTTTCGACAGGATAACAGGATTTTCTTTATTTGACGATGAACTATGAGTTATGAATGATGAATGATGAATGATGAATGTTTGTCGCTACGCGACACCTTTCTCTGACAGGATTTTCAGGTTTTTATTTTCTTGTTAATCTCGTCAATCCTGTCTAAACTTTAACGATTTACAGGATTCAATTTTGCCTTCGGCAAAATATCTCTGTATTCTCCGGCTGTTTTAATTCCTGATTTAAGATTTGCCTCCGTGTTACTCTGTGTCAAATAAATTGAAAATGGCTGCCGCTGCGCGACACTTCGTTTTTGACAGGACTTTTTTAATGAATAATGAATAATTGAGCAGCCTATGCGTCTATGTGGTAAAATATCAACTTGAAAATATGTGAATCCTATCTGAAATTTGCCTAAGGCAAAATCCTCTGTGATTCTCTCTGGTTGTTTAATTTAAAATTTCTCTGCGGTTCTCGGTGTCAAATAAATTGAAAATGTATTTTAACGATAAACGATGAATGGCTGCCGCTACGCGACATTCTTTCTTAGACAGGATTACAAGATTTTCAAGATTTTGTTTTTAACTATAAAACACTGAACTATGAATAAGAATGCCTGTTAGGTTTTGGAAATCTAACAGGCATTCTTCAATGATAAACTATGAACGCTGAACGCTGAACTATGAATGGCGCGCAGCGCCAAACCGTTCATAATTCATAGTTTATAGTTCATCGTTTGAAACGTTCATCGTTTGAAACGTTTATCGTTTGATGACTTTTGCAGTTTGGGTTCCTACTTTCACAAAATAGGTTCCGCTTGGCAGATGGCCGATATTGATTTCTGTTTTTTCGTCGGTAATGGCAAAGGCACCCACCAACTTACCCACAAGGTCGAAGATTTCTATAGATTGCTTCGTTCCTCGCAATGACGAGGCTGTTTGGCTGTTCCACTTTCCACTTTCAATTGTCAGCTTTCCACTGTAGGTAGGGTTCGGATACGCCACAAAAACTGCTTCTTCTGTTTCCGCTTCTTCTATGCCTGTGGTTTTCAGAGTGGTGAATTTACCTTGAAAGACATTGAGTTCTTCTTCCTGTTCGTCATAGGCAGTAATGGTATAGTAGTACTTTGTAGCAGGGCTTAAATCTGTGACAGTGTATTCTAATGGATTTCCCCCTTTGGTTGGCAGTTTGCCATTGGCATCCAATTGTACATTGCTCACAACCTGTGTTTTTTCAGGATTGCTAAAAACGGTAAGGGTATAAGTTAAAGCATCTTCTTCTGTTACCCAACTTATATCTGTTGTATATATTTGTGGAATAACCACTGCTTCTTCAAAAATATTCAAAAAATCTTTCCAACCTGTGGCTTCTGCATACAAAGCTTTTTTACCAGCCGGAACATGTAATTTGCATTTTCCGGTATTTATGCCCATAAAAGCATTAGCATGACAAACTGCAGGTACTTTACCCTCTGTGTAGAGATACGCCAGACTTGAACAATAGTAGAAAGCATTTTCTCCAATAGAGCGTACACTATCGGGAATTAAAATGGATTTGATGCGGAAACAATCGCTGAAAGCATACGAAGGAATAGCTTTTACATTGGAACCGATGAAAATATCTGCCAACGAAGTGCAACTCCCAAAAACAGGAGCTTCGCTACTACCCATTGTGGTGCAATTTTTGGCATTGAAGTTTACAGTGTGCATAAACAAACAATCTTCAAAAGCGGCATTGCCTATATGGGTAACCTTTTCGGGAATGGTAATGGACGATAATTTTGTGCAGCCCGCAAAAGCATATTCACCAATAGATTCTATACTTTCAGGTAATTCAATGGGATAAGTAATACCGTCGCAATTGCGGAATGCTGATTTGCCAATGTAGATTACACTATCGGGAATAGCAATCATTTTAACCTTGTTGCAGCCGCTAAAAGCATAATCTGGAACACGCTCTACTCCCTTACCAATATTAATATTGGTAATTGCTGTACAACCTTGGAAAGCAGAGCCAGTGCTACTGCCAACAGAATCGCAATTTTCGGCATTAAAATTAATAGTTTTTAAACTTGTACAATTTTTAAAGGCATTGTTTTCAATGTTCTTGACGTTTTCTGAAATTGTAATAGACATAAGTCCATTACAAAGGGAAAAAGCATCACTTTCAATACTTGTAACACTATTGGGAATAGTAATTGAGGTAAGTCTATTACATCCTGCAAAAGTTCCTTCTTTTATACTATCCAGTTTTTCCGGCAATGTGATCGTTTTTAAATTATGACAATTGGCAAAAGCATAAGCAGGTATTGATTCTACATTATTACCCATGATCAGTGTCGAAATAGAGTCCTCTGAAAAAAAGAAACCACTGCCACCACAAGGATAATTGTTTTCAATAAAAGGAGGAGGGCAACCAATCAGCTCATTGAAAAGAATATAATTTCCTATGGCATTATGACAATTTATGGCATTATAATAAATTGTATCTAATTTTGTACATTTAGAAAATGCGTAGGCTCCCATTTCCTTTACATTTTCAGGTATTATAATAGTTTTTAGTTTTGTACAACCGTAAAAAGCCCCACTTCCAATACTTGTAACACTATTGGGAATAGTAATAGAGATAAGTCTATTACATCCTGCAAAAGCTCCATCTTTTATGCTATCCAGTTTTTCCGACAATGTGACTGTTCTTAAATTATGACTATTGGCAAAAGCATAAGCAGGTATTGATTCTACATTATTGCCCATGATCAGTGTCGAAATAGAGTCCCCTGAAAAAATAAAACCATTATCATCATTTTCACTACATGTGCAGGGAATACTGTTTCCAATAAAAGGAGGTGGGCAGCCATCGGGAAAAACAATATTAGCGATAAGAACACAATTTTTTATGGTATTGTTACAATTTATGGCATTATAATAAACTGTATCTAATTTTGTACATTTAGAAAATGCGTAGGCTCCCATTTCCTTTACATTTTCAGGTATTATAATAGTTTTTAGTTTTGTACAACCGTAGAAAGCGGCAATTCCAATACTTGTAACACTATTGGGAATGGTAACCGAAGTAATCCCAGTGCAATTGTAAAAAGCAGCATTCGGTATAGTTTTTACATTGTTTCCAATATTAACTGTTGTTAAAGCATTGCAACCGGAAAAACCACCTGATATACAACTCTCAGCATTGAAATTTACAGTGGTTAAGGCACTGCAATTAGAAAAAGCACTACTTGGTATGGTTTTTACATTGTTTCCAATATTCACTATTTTTAAAGCAGTACAACCGGAAAATCCCCCTGAAGTGCAACTGTCCGCATTAAAATTAACAATGTTTAAATTACTACAACCGGAAAAAGCGTCACTCCCAATACTGGTAACACTGTTGGGAATGGTAACCGAAAAAAGCCCACTACAACCAGAAAAAGCAGACGCTGCAATTCCTAAGGTTCCTTCATTGATAATGATGAAAGTATTGGATGGCATAGTTCCTTTATATGTGTATAATAATTTTCCTGCATATACCACACCATCCAATTGATTATTATACCAGGCAGTTCCTGAAAAAGCTTCATTTTCAATATTTATAACACTATTGGGAAAGGTAACGAAACTCAACCCACTGCAACCATAAAAAGCACTACCTCCAATACTTGTAACCCCATTGGGAATGGTAATAGAACTCAACCCACTGCAACCATAAAAAGCACCATCCCCAATACTTATAACACTATTGGGAATGGTAACAAAAGTTAGACCACTGCAACCTTTAAAAGCATAATTTCCAATATTGGCAACATTATTGCCAATATTTACTGAAGTGATACTTTGCCGATAGGCACCCCAAGGGCCACCTATAGTATAATTCGGCATAGCGCCGGTACCACTAATGGTAAGTGTGCCATTGCTAATAGACCATGTAAGATTACCTGTGGTGCCGCTTTGGGCAAAGCTTGCGGAGGTAAACAACAAGCTAAATAATAAAATGATAAGTTTTTTCATTGTTTTTTGTTTTAAAAAGCCCCTGAGTTTTGGAACTTTGGTTATTACTGTTTTATTTATTTCTAATTTTAATTTCAGGAAAATCTTTTGTTTGGAATATTACATTTATATCTGTAATCTTGAGCTTTTTTGATATATATTTCCCTGTTTTGAATTTTCCAAAATGTTTTAATAGGCTGTTTGCTGAAAAGTTTTTCAATCAATAATTTTTGCTCTTCTTTCGCAAGTAAAACTTTTATAGTAAAAAACTTCTTTTCATATCTATTAAAAAATTTCACTACTGACATAAATGAATTTTATTACAGGCTTTGAATAAATGGATATATGTTTTTTAAATAGGATAAAATTTCTTTTTGCCCTGTTTTCAATACTCCTGTTAAGCGGCAAATATTCTCAATTTTCCACTTTCAATTCTCCATTAGCAGAAGCTTGTGCTTGATTATGCGTTTTGCGTGCACTAATTACCTGCTTTTGGTAATCTATCAGTTTGTTCAGGTTGCTTACAATAGAGGCATATTCCGCATCTCCGTCCAATTCTATCAGGGCATTCAAGCGGCGAACGCAATTGCGGTAGGCATTGTCGGTTTCGGTGCGGGCTTCTTTCGAAAGGCCGGTAACAACGGTAGCTTGTTCTTCGTTGCGATTAGCAAAAAGCGCCATAAATTCGTTGTTGGCACGTTGCAACTCATCCTTCCATTCATTGGCGCCAACAAGGGCAACGTTCGCTTTGGCATCGGCAGCGTTCAAGTCTTGCAAAAGGTTTTCCAATATGCCGCTTTCCTGAATATAGGGCAAACTGCGAGGATCGCTGTATTTGTTCAATATATTTTGGATTTTTTGGGCAGCCTCGGCTCTTCTTGCATTAAAATGGTGCAAGGTATTGCGCACTTGGCGTACCAAGCCAAGGTAGGCAGCATCGCGTTGCTCATCCAAAAGGGTGATTTTTGCCGTGCTCTCACTTTTTCCACCTTGTTTTAAAGCACCATCGAATTGGGCTAAACAATCTTTATAAACTCCCAATTTTTCAATAAATTTAGGATGGTTGCATTTGGCAAATTCATTAACTGCAAGGCTATGGAAACCATAACTTTCTTCTTGGCGTAGCAAGGAAGCTGCTAATTCTTTAATTGTATTCATACTTTTTTGGGTTATTTGTTAATTGGATTATTTGGTTATTTTGTTGAACTGTTGATTTGTTGAACTGTTGATTTGGTTATTTGGAAAACATTTTCAATTTAAAAGGCTGTTTCATTCTCAATTTTAATTAATAAAGAGATTGCTTCCCACTTCGTGTCTCGCGGTCGCAATGACGCGCAGCGATAAAAATTCATAATTCATAATTCATCGTTCATCGTTAAAAACATTTTCCATTAAAGATAGGGATATGACAACTTGTCCCCAAAATGGGTTTACCTTGTTGTAGGGGTCGACAACTTGTTTCCAAAGTAAGTTTGCCCTGTCGTAGGGGTACGACAGCTTGTTTTCAAAATAAGATTGCCTTGCCATAGGGGTATGATAGCTTGTTTTCAAAATGAATTTGCCTTGTCGTAGGGGTATGATAGCTTGTGTGTAAAGTACATTTGCCTTGTTGTAGAGATACGAAGCTTGCTCCCAAAGAGAGTTGGGCTTGTTAACTACAATTGACGAGATTAACAGGGAACTTCTGTCTTTAAAAGTGTTCGAAAGAAATGTTAAAATGCAGGGTAAAGGGGATTGTAAAACTTTATGAACTAAACAATATACCTTAAATTTACGTGCGTGCGCAGGTGTGTGTGTGTGTGTGTGTGTGTGTGTGTGTGTGTGTGTGTGTGTGTGTAGCAAAATATTCCACACCACCAAATTTATTTAGTGGGAAATTGAATGTAGAAAGTAGAATATTTTTTCTCATTATAGAAGTGTGCTAACACGAAGCAAAAGTAATACTTTTTTAATGAATAATAAAAACTTTTTTAACGATGAATGATAAACGATGAATGTTTGTCGCTGCGCGACACTTTCTTTTCGACAGGATGGATTTTCTTTATTCAACGATGAGTTATGAGTTATGAATGATGAATTTTGTCGCTGCGCGACACCTTTCTCTGACAAGATTACAGGATTTTTCAGGTTTTACTTCCTTGTTAATTTTGTCAATCCTGTCTAAACTTTAACGATTTACAGGATTCAATTTTGCCTTCGGCAAAATACCTCTGTATTCTCCAGCTGTTTAATTCCTGATTTAAGATTTTCCTCCGTGTTACTCTGTGTCAAATAAATTAAAAATGTTTGTCGCTGCGCGTCATTCTTTCTTAGACAGGATGGACCCTTAGATTTTCAAGATTCTGTTTTTAACTATAAAACGCTGAACTATGAATAAGAATGCCTGTTAGATTTCCAAAACCTAACAGGCATTCTTCAATGATAAACTATGAACGCTGAACTATGAATGGCGCGTTGTCATAGCCAACCATTCATAATTCATAGTTTATAGTTCATCGTTAGAAACGTTTATCGTTTGATGATTTTTGCAGTTTGGGTTCCTACTTTCACAAAATAGGTTCCGCTTGGCAAATGGCCGATGTTGATTTCTGTTTTTTCGCCGGTAATGGCAAAGGTACCCACCAACTTACTCACAAGGTCGTACAATTGAATGCCGTCTTTAAATCCCCCTTTGGGGGTTTGGGGGCTTGTTTCAATTGTCAATTTTCCATTAAATAAGGGGTTCGGATACACCACAAACTTTGCTTCTTCTGTTTCCGCTTCTTCTATACCTGTGGTTTTTAGAGTGGTGAAATCGCTTTCAATGGTTTTGATTTCCTGCTTATTTTCATCGTAGGCAGTAAGTGTATAGTAATAATGTGTTTCGGGTGTAAGGCCGGTTATGGTATGAGAGAAACCTGATTTGGTAAGCAAATTTCCTTTGGAATTAAATTCAAAGCGGGCATACTCTTGCGTTTTCGATGCATCTGTGTAAATAATAAGGATGTAGCCTTGGGCATTTTCTATAGTATTCCAGGCAATGTTCGCCGAAATAGGTTCCGGAGTTATAACTACATCTATCAATACAAACACCGCTGTAAGTGTGCGGTTTTGTGTGGCTACGAAACTATAAGTCGTTTGGTTGTTGATAGAATCCCCGTTTTCTTTCCAACAATGGAAAATATAACCTTGGTTGGGTGTGGCTTGCAGACTTACAGTTGTACCTTGGTTGTAGCTCCCGCCACCATCTACAGTACCCCAATTGCTTGGCGAGACTATTACCGAGATAGTAAAATTTGGAATTTTTATATCTTCTGCAATATTAACAAAATCTCGCCAACCGACGGCTGTTTGATAAAGACCTTTGCTATCCATAGGAATATGTAAGATACAAGTTTTTATATCAATCTCCTCGAGGCCATCCCCCATAAAGGTATTATCTTGGCAAATAGAAGGTGTTACATTTTCGGCATAAATATTGGCAAGAAGAGAACAATTATAGAAAGCCTTATCTCCAATTTCTGTAACGCTGCTAGGAATGGTAACTGAAGTAAGGGTTTTGCAATCATAAAAAGCATTGCCAGTAATACTTGGTGTTCCTTGATTTATTGTAATGGTGGCATTTTCAGACATGGTTCCTTTATATTTATACAATACTTTACCGGCATATACCATCCCATTGGGTTGGTTACCCAACCAGGCTGTACTATCAAAAGCCCAAGGCCCAATATGGGTAACACTATTAGGAATGGTTACAGTAGAAAGACTCTTACTACCATAAAAAGCATAATCAGGTATATTTTTTACATTATTACCAATATTAACTGTTGTTAATGCAGAACATTTCGAAAACCCTCCTGATACGCAACTATCAGCATTGAAATTTACAGTAGTTAAAGTTGTGTAACCGGAAAAAGCACAACCATTATTTAAAATTTGAAAACCAGGATAAGCATTATAAGACCCAATAGTGATAACATTTTCAGGGATCGTTAGTGTAGTTAATTTATTATTGAATATCCGTAATTACTCATATATGAATAAAAAGTTGTATTTTTGCAATAAAAGCCAAGATGAATATATTTAGTTTTAGCGTTCATTTTACAAGTGAAGAAGATTGTCGTAATCATTTTAAAACCCAACGAGATGAAATCGGTGTAATCTGTTTAAAATGTGGTAGTAGGGATCATTATTGGATAAAAAGTAGATGGAGTTACGAATGTAAAAACTGCCATCACCGTACATCTTTACGTAGTGGAACCATCATGCAAAGTTCCAACTTGTCCTTTCTTATATGGTATAAAGCTATGTTTCTGATGAGTGCTACTAAAAAAGGTTTCTCAGCAAAAGAGATGCAAAAGCAGTTGGGGTTAAAGCGTTATGAACCTGTATGGCAAATGACACATAAATTGCGTAAAGCCATGGGTAAAAGGGACGCTGGTTATACCTTGGAAGGAATGATAGAAATGGATGAAGGCTACTTTACAGTGGCTTCAAGTGAAGTTGAACAAAGTAAAGGAATTCGTGGAAGAGGGGCTGTTGGAAAAGCAAATACATTGGTTATGTCAGAAAGTATTCCACTCGAAAATTTAGAAACAGGAAGCCAGTCAAAATCTTGCCGCTATTTCAAAGCCAAAGTATTGAATACACATAAAGCAGAGGAAATCAATCAAACTGTACAAGAGTCTATTGACAACGAAAGCATTGTTTTTACAGATCAAAGTACATCTTATGTGGATATTGCTGATTTTGTCGAATTACATATTACTGAAAAATCCAATAAAGAAACTACGAAAGAATCTTTAAGATGGGTACATATCACTATCAGCAATGCTAAGAGAAATCTTTTAGGTAATTACCACAAGATAAAGCGTAAATATCTTCAGCTATATCTTGATGAATTTGTATATAAACTCAATAGAAGATACTTTGGTGAAAAGCTTTTTGATAGGCTTGTCATTGCTAATATTACTGGATTATGATAAATAACGGATATTCAA
>JAVBMO010000139.1:0-13662 GCA_031552355.1 Bacteroidales bacterium
TCTCGAAATAGAAGAAACAATAGAAAACTATGGAAAGCGACCGTTTTACTTACATATAGCCATAGCGCCACCCAAAAATATAGCCCGTTTGGAATGGTTTTTGGAAAAGGCAGTGGAAATGGGTATTGATGAAATTACACCACTTGTTTGTGAACATTCGGAAAGGGAGAAATTAAATTTTGACCGTTTGAATAAAATTATTCTTTCGGCCATGAAACAATCCTTGAAAACATATTTGCCAAAGCTAAACGAAAGCACAAAGTATACCGATTTTTTGAAAACGGATTTTTTAGGACAGAAATTAATCGCTCATTGTGAAGGCGAAGAAAGGAACCCATTGAAACGTGTTTATTGGGAAAATGAAGATGTATTGATTGTGATAGGCCCTGAAGGTGATTTTAGTAGAAAAGAAATAGAACAAAGCCTTGAGGCGGGGTTTGTACCCATTACATTGGGAAATAGTCGTCTGCGAACGGAAACGGCGGCTTTGTATTCCTGTATGGCAATTCATTTATTGAACGATAACTAAGAATTTATTTTAATGAAAAAGGTTTTTAAAAAATTGGCTTTAGTAGTATTGGTATTATGTTTTTCGTTGACAACTGTTTATGGACAACAGAAAACACAAATTGCTTTATTGAAATACCGTGGTGGCGGCGACTGGTACGCCAATCCAACCTCTTTGCCCAACTTGATTAACTTTTGCAATACGCAACTCAACACCAATCTTGCCGTGGAAAATGCAACTGTAGATGTGGGCAGTTTGGAAATTTATAACTATCCATTTGTGCACATGACCGGGCATGGAAATGTGGTTTTCTCTGACGAAGAAGCTCAAAATCTCAGGAATTACTTATTGGCTGGAGGCTTTCTTCATATCGACGACAATTATGGTTTAGATAAATTCATTCGCCCACAAATGAAAAAAGTATTTCCCGAATTGGATTTTGTGGAACTTCCGTTTAATCATCCCATTTATCATCAGAAATATGATTTTCAGAATGGTTTACCCAAAATTCATGAACATGATAACAAAGCTCCTAAAGGCTATGCTTTGATTTTTGAAGGCCGTGTAGTGTGTTTTTATTCCTACGAATGCGACTTGGGCGATGGCTGGGAAGATACTGCCGTCCATAATGATTCGCCACAAAAACATACACAGGCTTTGCAAATGGGCGCCAATTTAATCCAATTTGTTTTCATGCAATAAACTTTATGGTCAATCACTCATCAGTCATCAAAAAGTGTGTCGAAGTATTGGGGTTCGGCGGTGTGATTATTTATCCTACTGACACCATTTGGGGCTTGGGTTGCGATGCCACAAATCCACAAGCCATTGAACGTTTGCACAAAATCAAAAAGTCTTCACACGAAAAAAGCATGTTGATTCTCTGTTTCGATGAAGAAGAAATAGTTCACTATGTAGAAAAAATTCCTGCTCAAGCTTTGGATTTGATATATTCTACACAAACACCTTTGACCATTATTTACCCTCATGCAAAACATTTGCCTGAAATACTTTTGGGCGAAAACAACAGTATCGGAATCCGTATTCCGAAAAACGATTTTTGTTTGGCATTGCTTAACGCTTTTGGAAAACCTATAGTAAGCACTTCGGCAAATTTCAGTGGTGAAAGTTCCCCAAAATCGTTTAGCGATATTTCCAAAACTTTGATAGAAAAAGTAGATTTCTGTGTACCGGACGAAATAGAGGAAAAGCGAGATTCTGCAGTGGCTTCCAAGTTGGTAAAAATAACGGAAAACGGCGAAGTTATTGTTATTAGAGGGTAGGGGCGAAGCGTGAAATTGAATAACGGAAATAACAAATATCAAAAATGGAGGAATAATTTAAAAAACCCTTTAAGCCCGTCAAAAGATGATTCCCAAATTATCAAATAGCCAAAATTCCAAGCTTATTCAGGAAAATCTTTCGTAACTTTGTAGGGTTTAACTTTGCACAGATTTAGTAATTGATTTTACATAAGTTAAGGGTTCTCTTGTGGGGAAATTCTTGATTTATGGCTTTAATTTTAGATTATTTATGAATATTTCTGATTTTCAAAAAGATATTTTGGAAGGAATTCCTTTAGAATTGCCTGCAAAACAAGCGTATGATACTACAGTAAACCATGCGCCAAAGCGTAAGGATATTCTTTCAGAAAAAGAAAAGAAGTTGGCTTTGCAGAATGCTTTGCGCTATTTTGCGCCCTGCCATCACGAAGAATTGGCAAAGGAGTTTTTGGAAGAATTGGAATCCTACGGACGTATTTATATGTACCGTTTTCGCCCTGCGTATAGGATGTATGCCAGGCCAATAGAGGAATATCCGGCAAAATGCAAACAGGCGGCAGCCATTATGCTGATGATTCAAAATAATTTGGATTATGCAGTAGCACAACATCCTCACGAATTGATAACCTATGGCGGAAATGGCGCCGTTTTCCAAAATTGGGCGCAATACCGCCTAACTATGAAATATTTGTCCGAAATGACCGACGAACAAACCCTGGTCATGTATTCGGGACACCCCATGGGGTTGTTTCCTTCGCACAAGGAGGCGCCAAGGGTTGTGGTTACCAACGGCATGATGATTCCCAATTATTCCCAACCCGACGACTGGGAACGGTTCAATGCTTTGGGCGTAACCCAATACGGACAAATGACGGCAGGCTCTTATATGTATATTGGGCCACAAGGAATTGTCCATGGAACTACCATTACGGTTTTAAATGCTGGACGCAAATTGGGCGATAATGGTTTAGGCGGACGTTTATTCATTACTGCCGGTTTGGGTGGGATGTCGGGTGCGCAGCCCAAAGCCGGAAACATTGCAGGTTGTGTGTCCATTACAGCAGAAGTGAATCCCAAAGCAACGCATACACGTCATTCGCAAGGTTGGGTCGATAAAGTTCACGACAATTTAGACACTCTTTTTGCCGAAGTAGCTGAAGCTCGCAAAGAAAAGAAAATCATCTCTTTTGCCTATCAAGGAAATGTGGTCGATTTGTGGGAATATGCCGTAAAAAACAATATTCAGGTGGATTTGGGTTCCGACCAAACTTCCCTGCACAATCCTTGGGCCGGAGGATATTATCCTGTGGATGTTCCTTTTGAGGACGCCAATCGCATGATGGCCGAAGAACCTGGACAATTTAAACAAAAAGTACAGGAAAGTTTGCGCCGCCATGTGGCAGCCATCAATCAGTTGGCAGCAAAAGGCATGTATTTCTTCGATTACGGAAATGCTTTCTTGTTGGAATCGAGCCGTGCCGGAGCAGATATTTTACAATCCGACGGAAAATTCAAATATCCATCGTATGTTCAGGATATCATGGGGCCTATGTGTTTCGATTATGGCTTCGGGCCGTTCCGCTGGGTTTGCACTTCGGGAAAACCGGAAGACTTAGACCTTTCCGATCAAATAGCCATGGAGGTTTTGGAAAATTTGAGCAAAAATTCTCCCAAAGAAATTCAACAACAAATGCAAGACAATATTCAATGGATTAAAGGCGCCAAGGAAAATAAATTGGTGGTGGGCTCTCAGGCGCGCATTCTTTATGCCGATGCCGAAGGCCGCATCCGCATTGCCGAAGCGTTTAATAAAGCCATTGCCGAAGGCCGCATTTCTGCGCCGATTGTCTTGGGGCGCGACCATCACGATGTGTCGGGAACCGATTCGCCTTTCCGCGAAACATCCAATATTTACGATGGTTCTTCGTTTACTGCGGATATGGCCGTGCAAAATGTTATCGGCGATTCGTTCCGTGGGGCAACTTGGGTGAGTATCCACAATGGTGGGGGTGTAGGTTGGGGCGAAGTGATCAATGGTGGTTTTGGCATGTTGTTGGATGGTTCTGCCGATGCTGACAGGCGTTTGAAAAGCATGTTGTTTTGGGATGTCAACAATGGAATTTCCAGAAGGGCATGGGCGCGCAACGATGAAGCCATTTTTGCCATCAAACGCGCTATGCAAAACGAACCTAAACTGAAAGTAACCCTTCCCAACAAAGTGGAAGAAAATATATTGAAAAAACTTTTTTAAATGAAAATTATTTTCAAATGATCTCATTGCCAAGTTTTCAAATTGTAATAAATAAATAAAAATCAAAAAATAAGAACAATGAAAAAATATCTTTTAATTATAAGCTTTTTCTTTGCCTTTGTTTCGGTAGGATGTGCGCAGAAATCTACTGTAAAAGGGACGGTCAGCTATCCCGATAATGCCAAGGAAATAACTGTTTTACTTGTAAAGTTGAATCCCGAAGGGACAAACCTTGTAGCCATAGATTCGGCAAAAATTGTTGGGGGGGGAGCTTTTAAGTTTTCACAAGATGTGAAAACGCCCGGAATTTATTATTTGCAAATTCAATCCGAAGGCGCCAATCCCTATTTCTCGCAATTGGTGATTTATCCGAAACAAACGGTAGAAATAGATTTGGCGGTAAATGCCGCAGTAGCTGCGTTGGAATGCAAAAAGGCCAAAGGTTCCAAAGATATGGATTTGGTTATGCAGGTAAGCGTATTGACAAACGAAGTATCTAAAAATGCAATGAATTTGCAACAACAATACACTCAGGCTGTAACAGAAGAGGATAGAAAGAAAATTGAAAATGATTTTAACAAAATTATTACCACTTACCAAAATGAGGTGAAAAAGGTGATTGCTGCCAACAAAACCCTTTTGGTAAATGCGGCTTTGATTAATTCTTTGGCTTTTGAGGAAAATGTGGAATTTTACAAAGAAATTATTTTTCCTTTGGAAGTAAAATATCCCGATGTAGTGGAAATAAAGCAATTGAAAACCCGCATCAACCAGTTTTTAAATGGCGCTCACGAAGGCCGTCCGGCACCGGAAATAGAATTGCCCGACGTAAATGACAACGTTCGCAAGCTTTCTTCGTTGAAAGGGAAATATGTATTGATAGATTTTTGGGCTTCGTGGTGTGGCCCTTGCCGCCGCGAAAACCCCAATGTTGTGGCGCTTTACAATAAATACAAAGACAGTGGTTTCGATATTTTCAGCGTTTCGTTGGACAAAGACAAAGCAAGCTGGATTCGCGCCATCAACCAAGACGGTTTGATTTGGGAAAACCATGTGAGTGACCTCAAACAATGGGGTTCCATGGTATTACCTTTGTATGGCTTTAATTCTATTCCGTTTACAGTTTTGATAGACAAAAACGGTGTGGTTTTGGCAAAAGGATTGCGTGGACAAGAATTAGAATCCAAATTGACTGAAATTTTTGGGAAGTAAATTTTGGCACAAATTCTGAATTTGAAATTTTAAATTCAGAAAGCTAAAATACTCATCACTCATCACAAAAAAACGATGAAAAAAGACGCATTCAAAAACATCGCCGGATATTTTTTTCAAGGCTTGTTTTATACAGCTCCACTAGCCATAACGGTTTATGTATTGTATTTGATATTCGAAATTATCAACGATTTGACTATTTCGTTAACCGAAGCCATTTTTGGAATGCGAATACCGGGTTTGGGATTTGTAATGGTTTTGATTTTGATAACCCTTATCGGCTATTTTGGAAAAAACCTGCTTTCGGAACGCTTGGCAAAGGGTGTCAATCATTTTCTTTCCAGCATTCCCATTGTAAAATCCATTTATTCGCCGGTCAAAGACATTATTTCAGCTTTTGTGGGAAAGGAAAAGAAATTTACCAATCCGGCATTGGTAAAAATGTCCGAAAAAGAAGAAGTTTACAGAGTGGGGTTTGTAACACAAAAAGATTTGTCCAAATTGGAATTGCCGGAAGAATTTGTAGCGGTCTATTTTCCTTATTCTTACGGATTTATGGGCGAATTGCTTTTGGTGCCTTCCAAAAATGTAAAAATGTTGAACATCCCTTCTGCCGAAGCCTTGAAATTTGCTATTTCTGGAGGACTTACGGAAATTTCGGGAAAGGAATCCAAAAACGGCAAAGAAGAAGATAATGTAGAAGAACAAATATTTAATTAAATTAGGAATTTTGGTCATTAGAAAACAAAGAAGATAGATTAGAAAAAATATGAAGAAACCTACAATTTTGGTAACCAACGACGACAGTATCCACGCCACCGGCATTCAGGTCTTGATTTCCATTGCGCGAAAATTGGGCAATGTCATAGTCATGGCGCCGGAATATCCCATGTCGGGCAAAAGTCACTCCATTACGTCAAATACGCCTTTGCGATCTACTTTGCGCAAGCAGGAAGAAGGCTATGTTGAATACACTTGCGCAGGAACGCCTGTGGATTGTGTCAAATTGGCTCAACATTTATTTTTTAAGGAAAAAGGTCCCGATTTGGTGGTTTCGGGAATCAATCATGGTTCCAATGCGTCTATCAATATCATTTATTCGGGAACCATGGGCGCCGCTTTGGAGTCTTGCCTTTGTGGGCACCCGGCCATAGGTTTTTCTTTGGTGGATTATGCCGCCGATGCCGATTTTTCGTATGCCGAACCCTATGTTTGCAAAATTATGGAAGATGTTTTGCAAAACGCCCTTCCACAAGGTATTTGCCTGAATGTGAATATTCCTTGTGGAGAAATTAAAGGAATTAAGGTTTGCAAACAAGCCAAAGCTTTTTGGCACGATGCCTACGACCAACGTGTGGATCCGCATGGCTGCGACTATTTTTGGCTTACCGGAAATTTTGTTCCCGAAAATGCCGAAAATGGCGACGATATTTCAGCACTGGAACAAGGTTATGTTTCCGTAGTGCCTGTGCAGCACGACCTTACGGCTTACAGTTATTTATCAACTTTTGAAAAAAGAATGCAGGATGTGGAAAAAAGATAATACTTGGTTTGGACTTGGTTTGGGATTGGCTTCGCTGTTAATTACCTCATTACTTATTGCAGGTATTTTTCTTGTTTTGAATTTGCCGGTAATGCTTTATCAAAAGTATTTCCTCTTGGCAACTTTGCCAGGGCTGTTTTTATTCAGGCAATATATGAAAAAATGGGATTGTCCCAAAACAGCAAAGGGATTTCTGCTTGTTTTGGTGGTGTTTATAACCGGATTTATTATTTATTTGGTAAAAGAAGGGCATATTTTGGCAAATTCGGAAATGATTAAAATGTAATGCAGACGGAAGATGGACACATTGAAAACCAAACGTAAATTTTATATCATATCGGGAGAAGCTTCCGGTGATTTGCACGGGGCTTACTTGATTCGTGAATTGAAAAAACAAAATCCCGAAGCGGAATTCCGCTGTTGGGGCGGCGATTTGATGCAGGCCGAAGGCGCCACAATCGTAAAACATTACAAAGATTTGGCCTTTATGGGTTTTGCCGAAGTGGTGAGCAATTTGAGAACCATTTTGGGGAATATGAAATTTTGCAAAACCGACATTCTTCAATATGCGCCTGATGCAGTGATTTTTATTGATTATCCGGGTTTCAATATTCCGATTGCCAAATTTGTGCACAAGCAAAAAATAACGACATTCTATTATATTGCGCCTCAGGTTTGGGCTTGGAAAAAAGGCAGGATAAAAACTTTGCGAAAAGTCATCGACCGTTTGTTTGTGATTTTGCCTTTCGAAAAACCTTTTTTCAAGAAAAATAAAATGGATGTCGATTTTGTAGGACATCCCTTGCTGGACGAAATTGCCGATTTTCGCAAAAAACCGCAAGAGGAATCGTTTAGGGAAAAATACGGGCTCGCTGCAAAACCGGTTGTGGCCGTTTTGCCCGGAAGCCGCAAACAGGAAATCAAAAAAATGCTTCCAATAATGGAGCAAGTAGCAGGGATGAATCCTGATTACCAGTTTGTAATTGCCGGAATGAATTCCTTGGGAAATAATTTTTATGCAAATTATTTGAAAACCGGAATCAAAATTATTTACAACGACACCTATAATTTATTGAAAGAAGCGCATGCCGCTTTGGTAACTTCAGGAACTGCCACGCTGGAAACGGCTTTGTTCAATGTGCCCGAAGTGGTTTGTTATAAAGGAAGTGTAATTTCTTATACGGTTGCCAAAAATATCCTGAAAGTCAAATATATTTCCTTGGTAAATCTGATTATGGACAAGCCTGTGGTTTTGGAACTCATTCAGCACGACATGAATACGGAACGGGTGCAGCAAGAATTTCTTCAAATAGTAACAGAAGGCGCATATAGAAACCAAATGTTGCAAAATTATGCCGATTTGCGTGTGTTGCTGGGAAGCGAGGGCGCTTCAACAAAAACAGCAGAGCTGATAACCGGATTTTTAGACAAAAAATAAACCAACTGACCCAAACTATTTACCCAACCAACTAAACTACGATGAAACAGGAACAACACAAAATATTGAAACAGAAAAAAACAGGGAGAAATCTGTCTTTTCTGTGGTTTGTAATGGCTTTATGCCTCTTTTCAGTTCCTGTAAAATCTCAGAATTTGTTGGTGAAAATTTATAGCCTGAACAAAATTAAAGAAATTAAATTTCAGCCCGAAATTGGAAAATATGAACTTTTGTCGGAGGGCGATAAGGAAAAAGTTCACAAACAGCAACCTTTACAAGTAGAAGCTTCAGGAAGTAAAGTAATTGTTCTGAAAAATGGGAAAACCATAGCTGAAAGCAATCAGGTGAAATTTCAAGCCGAAGGCTTTAAAAATATTTTTAGCCTTTCACCTTCGGGAAAAAATATAAAAGGTAGAACTTACGAGGGAAGTTTGATTATTCAAGCTAAAAATTCAGAACTTGTATTGATAAATGATATTGATATTGAGAATTATGTGGCAGGCGTGGTACAATCCGAAATTTATGGGAAACCCGATAAAATAGATATTTTCAAAGTGCAGGCGGTCATTTCCAGAACCTATGCCCTGAAAAATATAAATAAACATATTGCTGAGGGCTTTAATTTGTGCGATGATGAACATTGTCAGGTGTACAAAAACCGGTGCATTAAGCCGGAAATTTTGCAGGGAGTTTTGGCTGTCAAAGGCGAAGTGCTTACCGATAGCGTGAAAAACCTGATAGATACGCCATTTCATTCCAATTCAGGCGGACAAACGGCCAATTCTGAGGATGTTTGGTCGAAGCCGGTGGCTTATTTGCGCGCCCAGCCCGATACGTTTTCTTTTAGCATGAGGAATTCCGTTTGGGAGAAAACAATGACCAAAGAGGATTGGCTTTATATCTTTTCGGATAAATATAAATTGGATGTCAAAAGCAAAGAGATTCAGGACGAATTGCTGAATTTTCAACAGGAAGAGCGCAAGGCGCAAATTTGCAGCATTCCGTTAAAACAGATTCGGACAGATTTGAATTTGCGGTCAACTTATTTTTCGGTAGAATGCACTGAAAATGATATGGTAAAATTGAAAGGAAAAGGCTATGGGCATGGCGTGGGATTGAGTCAGGAGGGAGCTATTCGCATGGTTGAATTGGGTTACGATTACACGACTGTTTTACAGCATTATTACAGTGGCGCAAAAATAATACATATAGCGGAATTGCAGACAAAAACTTTTTAAATTTGAATTGAATTGATTGCCGTAAACAGATATAGAAAACATTGTAAAAAAGGGATTGCCATTCTGGTATTCCTGTATTTTTCTATTGGGTTGTTTGCGCAGGAATCGCGGCCTAAGGTTGGTTTGGTATTAAGTGGGGGCGCAGCCAAAGGTATGGCACATATTGGCGTAATCAAAGCGTTGGAAGAAGCCGGGATTCCCATAGATTATATTGCCGGAACGTCTATCGGCGCTATTGTCGGTGGGTTGTATGCTTCGGGCTATACTACAGACGAAATGGAAGCCATTTTTACTTCGCCTCAGTTTGCGCATTGGATGAAAGGCGATATTGACAGAAACTATACCTATTACTACAAAAGGCAGGAGCCAACGTCTTCATGGATAGAATCTGTCCTGAAAATAAAAGGTTGGGATTTTCAATTAAAAATTCCAACCAATGTGGTTTCTCCTTTGTTGATAGATTATGAATTTGTAAATATTTATTCAAAAGCCTGTGCCATAGCCCGTAACAATTTCGATAGTTTGTTTGTCCCATTTCGTTGTGTGGCAGCCGATTTAAGCCATCAGAAATCCCATACTTTCAGTTCGGGCGAATTGTCGAAAGCCATTCGAGCATCAATGACTTTTCCGTTTTATTTTAATCCAACTATCATAGATTCTGTATTTTATGTAGATGGAGGAGTCTATAATAATTTTCCGGCAAAAGAATTGGATGACGCTTTTCGACCCGATATTATTATTGGTTGCAAAGTGGCCGGAAATTTTCCCCCACCCAAAGAGGGCGATATCATTAGTTATTTGCAAAAAATGATTGCGCAAACCAGCGATTACGATTTGCCCAAAGGGAAAGGGATTTTGATAGAACCGGTGGTAGGGAAGGGGTACAATATTATGGATTTTAGTGAAACCTGCGAATTTGTGGATGTGGGTTACCAAACGGCCATGGAGAAAATGGACAGTATAAAAAAGATGGTCAACACCTTTGTTCCCAAGGAAGAAGTGGATGAAAAGCGGAAAATATTTTTATCAAAAATGCCTGAAATTTATATAGATTCCATAGAGATCAATGGGATTGACGAATCTCAGGAAAAATATATCCGAAATTTAATTTCTATAAGGGATAAAAAAGAATACACCATTGAACAGTTACGGCAATATTATTTCAGGTTGTTTTCAGATTATAACATAAAAAATATAGAACCAAGCTTACAATACAAAGAGGCTTCCAATACATTTACTCTGGTAATGGACATGAAAGTCGAAGACCTTTTGATACCAAAAATTGGTGGCTATGTGGGTGCCGGAACACCCAGTGAGGCTTATATAGGTTTGAATTACACGCAATTGAGATATTTGGGGCTTATGTTAGGCGTGAATAGCTATCTCGGGAAATTTTATAATTCTGTGAAAGTGAATGCCCGTTTGGATTATCCTACAAAAATACCATTCTATACGGACTTGGATTACACTTACAACTATTGGGATTATTTTTCTTCGGAATTATTTACCGGAACCGACCCTTCATTAACGCAGTTAAGGCAATATGAGCAACACGTGGGCTTGGAAGTGGGGATTCCTATGAAGCAACATGGGAAATTGTCCATCAAGCCCAATTATGTTTATCAGGAAGACGATTATAAGGAATCTGAAATTATTTACAGGGATGGCTCTCCTGACAGATCTACTTTAGAGGCTTTTGCCGCCAATATCAGTTTTGAAAATAATACGCAGGACAAGCCTCAATATCCTACAGAGGGTCGGTTTTGGAAATTATCTTTTTCTTATGTTTTGGGGAAGGAAAAATATATGCCTGAAAATTTCCTGCAGGATGGAACTTCTAAAAGCCAAAGACAGCAATGGCTGCAAATGAAATATAGATATCAAAATTATTTCGATTGGTTTAAGAAATATAAACCCGGATTCAGCATCGATGCCTTTGTTTCAACGCAGCAGCCGTTTTTTACCAATGCAGCTTCTATTCTGCATCAGGGCGAGTTCAACCCAACAGTACAAAGTACTCTGCAATTTATGCCCGAATACAGGGCGAATAATTATATTGCACCCGGCATACAGCAAGTCTTTAAGCTGTTTAAACACTTGCAATTGCGGGCAGAAGCTTATTGTTTTTTACCGTTTAATGTCAATTTGAATTTGGAATCGCCGTTTATTACATACGAAGAACACGATATTTTGGGTGATTATAAATTTGTATTTTCGGGCGGAGCTGTTTACCATACTTATATAGGGCCTGTAAGCTTGATGGTTAACTATCATCAACGAAGTGGAGATATAAATCCGTGGTCGGTGGTTTTTACAATCGGTTATGTGTTTTTTAATAATCGGGGAATAGAATATTAAAGAAGTAAAAATGATTATAGCAGAAAAAATAGAAAAATATTATGGCGATTTGCATGTCTTGAAAGGCATAGATTTGCATGTCGAAAAAAGCGAAGTGGTTTCTATTGTAGGGGCTTCCGGCGCAGGAAAAACCACGTTGTTGCAGATTTTGGGAACTTTGGATAAATCGGATAATGGGAAATTGGCTATATGTGGTAAGGATTTGAAGAAAATGTCGGAAAAAGAATTGTCAGTATTTAGAAATCAGGAGATTGGATTTATCTTTCAATTTCATCACTTATTGCCGGAATTTACTGCTTTGGAAAATGTTTTAATGCCCGCTTTGATTGCCGGAAAATCGAAAAAAGCGATGGAAAAAGAAGCTTGGCAATTGTTGGAACGCATGGGGATAGAAGAACGGGCAAAACATAAGCCGTCGGAACTTTCGGGTGGCGAACAACAACGCGTTGCTGTGGCAAGAGCTTTGATTAACAAGCCTTCGATAATTTTGGCCGACGAACCTTCAGGAAACCTGGATTCCGAAAATGCTACACAATTGCACCATCTGTTTTTTGAACTTCGAAAAGAATTTGGGCAAACTTTTGTGATAGTAACCCACAATGAACATTTGGCCGAAATGTCGGATAGAAAAATTACCATGAAAGATGGTTTTATACAATAAAATTTAGTTGAAAATGAGCACAAAAACACAAATCATATATGGCATAAGGCCGGTTATAGAAGCCTTGAATTCCGACACGGAAGTGGATAAAATTTTAATTCAAAACGGTTTGCAAGGTGCAAACGTAAGTGAGTTGAAAATGGTTTTGAAAGAAAAAAACATCCCGTTTCAATTTGTTCCTGTTGAAAAATTGAATAAATTGACGACATCCAATCATCAGGGAGTGGTGGCTTTTGTTTCGCTGATTAGTTATCAATCGGTCGAAAATTTAATTCCTCAACTTTTTGAGGAAAAAGGAACCGCCTTTCTAATTATGCTCGACCGGATTACAGATGTAAGGAATTTGGGCGCCATTGCGCGTACAGCCGAATGCGCCGGCGTTGATGGAATTATTATTCCGGCACAAGGAAATGCTCAAATCAATGAAGATGCCATAAAAACTTCGGCAGGCGCTTTGTATAAAATTCCTGTTTGCAAAGAAAAAAACCTGAAAACAGTCATCAATTTGGCAAAACAAAGTGGTTTGCAGGTTTGCGGAGCTACGGAAAAAGCTGCAAAAAATTATACGGAATGCGATTTCACCAAACCCACCCTTTTGATTATGGGGTCAGAAGAAAACGGCATTTCGCCCGAATACCTGAAACTTTGTGATGAAACCTTAAAATTACCAATTTTGGGTGAAGTAAAGTCATTGAATGTTTCGGTAGCGGCCGGTATTTTTATTTACGAAAAACTTCGGCAAACGTCCCATCTCTGAAAAAACGCTTTTAAAGCGTCTAAATTGTTATTTTTTTTGTCTAACTAACAAGATGCGATTCTTTTATAGCATTAAATTACATGTAAATTTGTATGTATGTGATTTATTGCCTATATTTGTACGTTTAAATTGCAGGCATTGAAATCTTTGTTTTACGTGTAAAATAAAGGGTTTTGAGGCGTTGCATAAGTGTGTTATGATGCTTTTTTAGAAGTGTCTGTTATTATAAAAAATATAGAAATATTAAATATACAACAATGAAAAAGTTAACCATCCTTTCGTGTGTTTTTCTTTTGTTCTGTCAATTCAATTTGTCGGCACAAAAACGATCCGTTTATACGCAAAAATTTGAAGGTACAGCAGATTATACAGTCAAAGGGCCTGCTGCAACAGAAACAGATCACTATGTTTCG
>JAVBMO010000030.1:0-7225 GCA_031552355.1 Bacteroidales bacterium
AAGTAGGCAGACGATACGATTCTTTGTAGAAAAACCGGATTTGAAAAGGAGTGTTTTTGAACGGATAAAGCGAAAGGCCTACATTTGGAGAAAGTTTGTATTTATTGTCCGAAGCATTTCCGGTTTCTACTTTTTCGCCGGTCCAAGTCGAAAGTAAATTCCCTTGAATAACAAATAGAAGAGGCTGTTCAGTTGTTGCTGTCGTTAATGGTTGCAGGAGATTTATGCTGTATTTTGCCGTCAATCCCGATAGGGAAGTTAATCTTTCAGGATAAGCAAAATGGGTGAGGTTTGAAGCTAAGGTATTGAAAAATAAATCCGAATTAATCAGGTATTCAAAATTATTATTGAACAATTTTTGACTAAAAGCGCCGGAAATATAGTATTCGTTTTGGGTATATTCATCGTCAGTTTTCCCTTGCAGATTCAGGGTTTTAGGGTCTAAATACCGTGTGTAGGAATAAGTGTATTTCCCGCTCAAAAGTAATTGGGTGTTGTATTTGAAAGCGGCTTTGTATTGCGCTTGTCCAAAATAAATTTTATCCCACAGACGTTGTTCCGAACTTTTGGTGTTGTACAAAATCACAGCCCCCGGCAATCCGCGTTCACTGCTGTAAAAAGAAGCTTTGGCAAAAAGACTTTGATTTTCTTTTGGGAAAAAGTAAAGATTGGCTTCTCCTTGATAAGTTTCTATGTCGGTGTTGCTGCGTGTTTCCGTTTTTGAGGAATCGCCGTTTTGGATTGTGAAAGGGTAATTCCCATCGGATTTTTGCCAAGAAAAATGAATACCCGAACTTAGTTTGGAGGTGATTTTATTTTGAATGTTAATTCCCGGATTCAACAACCCGAAAGAGCCCATTTTGAAATAGGCTTGGGCTTTCACCCATTCCGAAGGTTCAAATTGCGGAATAATATTGGAAATGGATAAAACACTTGCCGAAGCCAATGCTCGAGCTGTTTGCAGCATGTCGGAAATTTGCCCGTTGGAAAGCGACAAGCAATTTACATTTTCCATCGAAAAACGCCCCAAATCTATCTGTCCACTTTGACAGTCGCCCACAGGAATGCCGTCGTACACAATCCCTGTGTGTGTGCTTCCCAAACTGCGGACAGACACGGTTTTCAAGCCGCCGATTCCGCCGTAATCCTTTACATTGGCCCCCGAAAAATGTTTCACGGCATCCGAAACCTGAACAGGATTCAGGCGTTCTAAACTTAGTTCGTTCAGCGATTGTGAAGGCAATAATTTGTGCAATAACTCCGGTTGGCGTTCGGCTTTTATTTCCACGCCCTGAAGCATATATGGTTGAATGGTGTCGAAGCCGTCTGCTTTGGCAGAAAGGCCCAAACAACAAGCCAAACCGAGCAATAAGCCGATTTTTTTTAGTTCCGAATGAGTGCCACAATTTAAAAACATAAAAACCTATCTGATAAATTTATCAAAAGGCTTTTCGTGGTTCATAAAATCAAATGATGCAAAAAGAGTAACATTTGGTTTCAAGCTTCTTTCCACGAAAGCTTAAACTACTAAATGCTTGGCAGGTCTTCTGACTTACTCCGTTTTGCACCGCCTTCCCAAAATTAATGAAAAATGAAAAATGAAGAACGAAAAATGTATAAAATCATTTTTAATTCTCAATTCTCAATTCTCAACTTTTCAGTGGCTTGAGATTTGTGCAAAACTGTTAAAGAGCTTACAGCAGCGGGTCTGTTCAGGATTTTCACCTGATTCCCTTTTCATCTGTTTCTTGCTAAAAAAACAGAACCAAAGCGACTACAAAAGTACAAAGTTTTTTGAAACTATCAAGAAACTTTATTCGAAAAAATGGTGGTTTTAATTGTAAGTATTTGAAATTAAGATGTTTTAAAAATGAAAAGAGACCACCTTTTGGGCAGTCTCTTTCATGAAAATAATTATAATTTTATCTGGCAACGCTGTAAATTTCTTCAGGGTGCATGGTTAAAATAGGAATAGGGGAGAGGTTCACCATTTGTTGGGCATAAGAGCCCAAAAAGAAATTACTGATAGCAATTTCCTGTTCGCTCATAATGGCAATCAAGTCTGCCTCAATTTCTATGGCATGTTTAAGAGTGGTCATGGTCAAATTGTCGGCATGCTTAAATTCCACTGTGTTAGAAACCCCGGATTCTGTTAGAAAATTTGACGTTTGGTTGGCATATTTTGTAGCCAAATTTTTAATGTCTTCCATTTTTGAAGAAAAAAGTCCCAAAATGCAAACTTGAGCACCGAAAACCTTGGCCAATTCGGCTGTGAAAGGCACTTTTTGGCGGGTGTCGTTAGAGCTGTCTATAGGCAACACAATTCTTCTCAAGCCTTTGCTTATGTCAAAATCTTCGCGGATGCTTAGTACGGGGCAATGGGCTTCGGTAATGGTTTTCATGGCATTGCTCCCAATATATTTCTTTTCCAAACCGGAATTACCATGCGCACCGATAATAATCATTAGAGAATCGGTTTCTTTTGCGTCGGTGGTAAGCTCTGTATGAACTTTTCCTTGACGGATTTTGTATTCTAATCTGAGACCGCTCTTTAATTTAGGTTGATTTGCATTTTTCCATTTTTCAAGATTTTCAGGAAAATCTTTTGAGACAGATTTATTTTTTTTAGTTTCCACAGAAATCATCCGGATGTCGCTATCCCAACTATTTGCTACCTCAATAGCCACAGCCAAAGCATGTTCAGACCCTTTTGAAAAGTCAATACCAACAGTGATTGTTCTCATAGTGATTAGTTTTTGTTAATAATAATTTGGTTGTATCTTCGTTATGCTGTAAATTTGCAGTAAAGATACGAACTTTTTTAAGGGGAAGCAAATTTTTTGCCAAAATTAGTATTTCAATGAATGAAAATTTAGAAGCTACCGGAAGTCATCTGACTTCTGCAGAAAAAGAAATAGAAAGGGCTTTGCGCCCTTCTCAATTTGATTCTTTTGCAGGGCAGGGGCAAGTGGTAGAAAATTTAAAAATATTTGTGCAGGCTGCCGTACAAAGAGGCGAAGCCTTGGATCATGTTTTGCTGCATGGCCCGCCGGGCTTGGGAAAGACAACTTTGTCGCATATCATTGCCAATGAATTGGGTGCAGGAATTAAAATTACCTCAGGGCCTGTTTTAGACAAACCCGGCGAATTGGCGGGAATCCTTACCAATTTGGAAGCCAACGATGTACTTTTTATCGATGAAATTCACCGTTTGTCGCCAGTGGTGGAAGAGTATTTGTATTCTGCCATGGAAGACTACAAAATCGATATTATGATAGAAACCGGGCCGAACGCGAGAAGCATTCAAATTGCCCTGAATCCGTTTACGTTAATCGGCGCCACCACGCGTTCGGGTTTGCTTACAGCGCCTTTGCGTTCCCGTTTTGGAATCACTTCCCGTTTGTCTTACTACGATACGGCAACCCTAACCAAGATTATTGTCCGTTCGGCAGGAATTTTAAAAACAAAATTATCGTCCGAGGCCGCAACGGAAATAGCGCGGCGAAGCCGCGGAACACCCCGTATTGCCAATTTATTATTGCGCAGGGTTCGCGATTTTGCGCAGGTAAAAGGTACCGGCGAAATCAATTTGGATATTACTCAATATGCGTTGCAGGCTTTGAATGTCGATAAAAATGGTTTGGACGAAATGGATAATCGGATTTTGTCTGCCATTATCGAAAAATTCAAAGGCGGGCCGGTGGGAATCAGCACCATTTCTACGGCTGTAGGCGAAGATGCAGGAACCATAGAAGAAGTCTATGAACCATTTCTGATTCAGGAAGGCTACCTGATGCGCACTCCCCGTGGACGTGAAGTTACCCCTTTGGCCTATCAGCATTTGGGAAAACTTCAATTGAAAAACGACCAAGTGAGTTTGTTTTAATTAGGAATTGCTGTCGTCGGGAATTTCGCAAATATCGTTCCAAAGAGGAATGTCGGGCAGTGCTTTATAGCATTGAGCTTGTTGGTCTGCATAGAAAAAATAGTGTTCCAAGCCATTTGTTAAAAGGAAATAGGGGACATTCAAAGCCATATTGTACCGTGAAATTTGGTCGAAATCGGCCTGTGTAAGTTTATGAGAAGTTTTCTTGCATTCGACCAAAACTATAGGTTGTTGCATTTTATTGTAAACAATTACATCACAACGTTTCGACAATTTCCCCAATTTAATGCTTGCTTCAATATGCATAAGCGATTTAGGGAAATTTCTGTGTTCTATAAGAAAATGTACCACATGTTGCCGAACCCATTCTTCGGGTGTAAGTACCAAAAACTTTTTCCTTAAAATATCGAAAATGACCCAACCTTTTTCATCTTCTTTGATGGAAAAATTGAATGATGGGAAATTCAGCGCTTGCATTTTGGAAATTTATAAATTAGGGCCTGTCGAACAGGCGGAAAGGCGATTCATTATTGTTTTTAATTAGTCGTTCCGTTCTGGTAAATGAATTATCCAAACCCGGCGACAATGGGTTGTAGTTGTTGAATCCACCTTGAAATTCGGTTCGCTGTATCGAAATATGAAAATCTATCAAAGAGTTTTCGCTTATTTTGTAAGCCACTGAAGCCGACATACCAATGGTTTCGGCATCGTACGAAGAAAAAAATGGAGAAAACAGAGGGCGATTATCGTAAAAAACAGCCGCAGAAAGCCACAAGCGTTCATTTGGATGGTAGATAATTTCGCCATAAGTGCTGGCAACCGGTTTAGGACTTTTGCGAGGTGATAAATCTACACTGGGTGTGTTGAAAAGGAAATCGGTTCCCAAAAGAAACCCACCATTGAAACGAACTTTGGGCGATATTTGATAGCTGAATTCCGGCGCTACCCAAAATAATGAATAGGAATTGTAACTGGAAAATCCGACCTCAGTTCCCATAGAAAAATGAAAATCAAAGTTTTTTGGTGTGCTGATGGTGTCGTATTTGTCATGAAACAAGTTTCTTTCAGGACGAAAATATTGCGCCTTTGTTTCCTCAAAAGAAAACAAACAAAGCCAACAAAAAATAAATCCTGTCAAAAATTTCATTTGCCGTAACTGATTTTGTTCAATGCAAATATACAAAGCTTTTGCTATAGAACGGGGCATTTTGACAAATTAGTATGTCGGAATTTTTATTTCCCCATGTTTCCACCGCCACCCATTCGGCCTTGTTCTTCTTCCGAAGCGGTTTTCCGTTGACGTAGAACAATATCTTGTTTTCCGAAGTTATAACTTAGAGATAACCAAAAACTTCTGTTTTGCGATTTGCTTTCATATTTTGATGTAATTCCTGTGGGGTATCGGTATTCGCTTTCCCAATTACTTGTGTTGAAAATGTTATTAACAGAAAGACGAATGCTCAACCTGTCTTTGAATAATTTTTGGCGGATGCCGGCATTAATGGAATAAACGGCTTTTCTTGTGGAAAAATCTGTACCTGTAGATTGTGGAGTAAACCATCCGGAAATTTCAGCCGTTAAATTTGGGGTGATTGTAAAATATTGACCGATGGATATTTGGCTGTTGAAAGTATTGTTTTTTACCAATGAATCGCTATAATTTATTTCCGAAAAACCCCAACCCATTCGGCCGTAAACAGAGCAAAACCACCATTTGAAAATAGGAATATTGCCACTCATGGAAACATAAATTGATTGGCTTTTTCCGAGATTTTCCGGTTTTTGGAATCTTATAAATCTTGTGGGGTCAAACTCCACTAAATAAACAGGTTGCCCGTCTGAATAAGCATAACCTACTGTGGTAAAGAGCATGTGTTTTAATGCATGCATAAGTGATAAGTTGTGAGCATATTGCGGTTTCAGGTCGGGATTGCCCGAATAGTACGAATATTTATTTCCTCTGTAAACAAAAGGATTTAGCGAGGAATAGTTTGGACGCTGTATTTGATAGCGATAACTGAATTCCAGTTCGTTACTTTTACCCAATTGTTGTCGGAATGTGATGTTGGGAAACAAATCAAAATAATTTTGGTGGTTGGTGGTGTCAAGGTTTTCCAAAAATCCTTCCGTAAAAGTGTATTCGCCACGCAAGCCAATTCTCATATTTGTTTGTTCGGAAAAAAGCACCGACAAACCGGCATATACTGCGCCGATATTTTCTTTATAAATAAATCGGTTTGACCGTTCAATATCATTATTTCCATTGAGGTAGCTATCCATTATGTTATCGTCTGTTACAAACGACATTTTTCCGCCGGCATTGAAACGTAGTTTTTTTGAAAATGAATGTTCGAAATCTGTTTTGAATGAAAAAATGGAAACTTTTGAATCATCATATTCATCTGTTTCTTCGTTTCTTACAAGCGAAGAAAAATCTCCCAAATAAGAATTGATGGGTTGTAGGCTTTGCTCATTTGTTGTGTTGAAAGAATAATCGAAATCGAAAACAATCTCACTGGATTTTGCCGAATCGAAAACATGTTTAAAATTCAGATTAAACATATTGTAAGAATTTTTGCTTTCTGTATTGTATAGCGCAGAATAGGATGAATCTGTAATTTCATTCCGTTTTATCCTCATATATTGAAATTGCTCGCTGGTAAAATTATTGTTCGACATTCGCCAAATAAAACCGATGATGTTTTTGTTGTTGAAATAATAATCTGCGCCAAGTTTATAGCTTTGTCCACCTGAATTGTAACTGAAGCTTGGGTCTTGTAAATCATTTTCACCCGTATTGCCTTCAAATACAGTTCCATCAGGATAGGTAAGCCAGCTTTTCCCGTTACCTTTTTGAGCCCAATGGTTATTGGAAGCTCCACCAAAAACGGCCCATTTTTTCAACCTCATGGAAAGGTCTATTCCTTCGCTGTGTAAGAACGTGTTGGAATATCCGGCACTGGCATACACAGAACCGAAAACGCCAAGATTGTTATTCTTTTTTAGCTTTATGTTCAAGATGCCACCAACGCCTTCCGCATCGTACTTTTCGGATGGGTTGGTTATGGTTTCAACCTGATCGACATTCAGCGTCGGCATATTTTTCAGCATGGCTATCAAGGCATCGCCCGATAAATAAGTTTTTCTGTCATCTATCAAAATGGTAACGCCGCTAATCCCGTTCAACTTTATTTCCGAATCGTTTTCAATGGTAACGCCCGGCACTTTTTTCAACAATTCCCACACATTATCGCCTGCACCGGCCGGCGCACTTTCCACATTCACAATGGTTTTTCCGGCTTCTCGTTCAATGAAAGGCCTTCGGGCAACAATTTCCAC